>CATAMV010000129.1 GCA_949487855.1 Bacteroidota bacterium | reverse complement strand
CCTGAAACAAATATGGTATGGTGTGCAGGTGCAGAAACCTATGGAGGTGACATCGCTAAACAATATGAAAACGGAAGCTATACAGAAGTTTGGTTTAGAGAAGCAACAGTAGGTCCAGGAACACCACCAAAATAAATTGAATTAAAGCACTCTTGAAGAAAGTACTATTTATAATGGGTGTTTCCGGTTCTGGAAAAAGCACAATTGGGAAATTACTCTCACAAGAGCTCAATATTCCTTTTTTTGACGGAGATGATTTTCATCCGAAAGAGAATATTGAAAAAATGTCTAGCGGACAACCTTTAAATGATAAAGATCGGCAAAGCTGGTTAGAGGTTTTAAATAGTTTGGCAATAAAGGAACTCAAAAAAAGCAATTGTATCATTGTATGTTCCGCTTTAAAACAAAAGTATCGCGAGATATTAAGTCAAAATATTGAAACACAATCTAAGTGGATTTATTTGTCAGGTTCGTTTGATTTAATTTCTAAAAGACTAAATAACAGAGAGAATCATTTTATGCCCTTAGATTTATTAAAATCTCAATTCGATATTTTAGAAGAGCCTACAGGTGCATTGCAAGTAGACATCAGTTTATCTACTAATGAAATTATAAAAACGATAAAAAGAGATCAAATCGAAACTTCGGAGTTTGGAATATTTGGATTGGGTGTAATGGGAAAAAGCATCTGTAGAAACTTAGCTAAAAGAGGTTTCAAAATTTCAATGTACAATAGACATTTAGACGATAGTGAAGTTGAAGTTGCTAAAAACTTTAAGATTCAGTTTTCAGAATTATCAGAGGCTAAAGCTTTTGATGATATAACAGCATTTGTAAATTCGCTGCAACAGCCAAGACTTATTTTGCTGATGGTTAATTCCGGTAAGACTGTAGATCGTGTAATTAAAAACTTGTTGCCACATTTGTCTAAAAATGACATTTTAATTGATGGAGGAAATTCCAACTACAAAAAAACGAAAGAACGTTTCGACTATTTAAAGTCTAAGAATATTCATTTTATTGGTGCTGGAGTTTCTGGTGGTGAAAAAGGAGCATTAAATGGACCATCAATAATGCCTAGTGGTGATAAAGTAGCTTATGAAATGGTTCAACCTTATTTAGAAGCCATATCAGCAAAAGACAAGAATGACTTGCCTTGCTGCACTTATATTGGGTCAGAGGGTAGTGGTCATTTTATTAAAATGGTACATAACGGCATTGAGTATGTCGAAATGCAATTGTTAGCAGAAGTAACCACAATATTAGAAGCTTTAGGACAAAACCCTGATGCAATTGCTGATACTTTAGGTGGCTGGAAAAATACAGCCAGTAGTTATTTATTAGATATAACAGCAGTAATCCTTAGGAAGAAAGACGATGATGGTGATTGGTTGGTGAAAAAAATATTGGATAAAGCAGGTAATAAAGGAACTGGAAATTGGACTACTATTTCTTCTACTGAATTAGGCGTTCCAAGTACATTGGTAGCAACAGCATTGTATTCTCGATTTATTTCATTCTACAAAGACGAGCGACTTCAACTCAATAAACTATTTGATAGAACTGAAACTTCTGAATTAAACCTTAGTTCAATGGAAATTTTTGAAGCGTATCAGTTTGCGAGGATTATAAATCATTACCAAGGGTTTAAATTGATAAACGAAGCTTCAAATACGTATAAATGGAATTTAAATTTAAGTGAAATTGCTCGCATATGGACTAACGGATGTATTATCAAATCTACTCTAATGCAAGATTTGGTAGAAACCCTAAAACACGATGCAAACATCTTAACCAATACGAAGTTAATTGACTGCGTGAATCAATATAAATTAGCTGCAAAAAAAGTAGTGCTGCAATCTCTTTTAAGTGATATAGCAACACCCGCATTAAGTGAAGCTGTTCAGTTTTTAAATGGAATTACAATAGCATATTCATCAGCAAATATTATACAAGCACAACGCGATTTTTTTGGAGCGCACACGTATAAAAGATTAGATGATGAATCCGGGAAAAGTTATCACACCATTTGGGAAAAACTAACTAATAACTAATAGTTTAACCATGAATGTCAGAACACACAAAAAGTCATTACTAAAAAAAATCATTGCCATTGTATTAGGTTTTGGTCCTGGGATTTTTGCTATTGGTTATACTATAGGTACAGGCAGTGTAACCTCAATGATTGTTGCAGGGAGTAAGTTTAATATGCAATTACTCTGGGTATTGCTTTTAAGCTGTTTGTTCTCTGGTGTATTGATGTTTTCTTATGGGAATTATGGATTAATTACTGGTGAAACTGCGCTATATGGCTTTAAAAAACATCTTAAGTATGGTAAAATACTAGCTATATTAATTATCGTTGGAATAACTTTTGGGCAATGGAATTCGTTAATGGGAATCTTAGGAATTTCATCCAATATTATTTATGAAATTTTAGTGCTAAATTTTAATGGCTTAAAAGGCTATGAATACGAAACCGTTCTTAGTATTGCCGTAGTCATTATCATTAGCTTTTACCTATTAATGCTGGTGGGAAAATACACTTTTTTCGAAAAGATATTGGTCGTTTTTGTAACATTGATGGGAGTTTCATTTCTATTATCCTTGTTCTTTGTGCAACCACTTCCTGTTGATGTTGTTAAAGGATTAATACCAACAATTCCAGATATGCCAGGTGGTAAAATGCTAGTTGCAGCTTTTGTAGGCACAACTATGGCAGCAGCTACTTTCTTATCTAGACCCTTGTTTGTAAAAGGAAAAGGTTGGACGATAAATAATCTAAATCAGCAGAAAAAAGATGCGATTACAGCAGCCCTATTAATTTTTATTATAAGTGGGACTATTATGGCTGTAGCTGCAGGAGCTTTGTTTTATGAAGGTAAAGAAGTAACACACGTACTGGATATGGCGAATACCTTAGAGCCTATTGCAGGAAAATGGGCTGTAACTATTTTCTTTTTTGGAGCATTAAGCGCAGGTCTATCTTCTATTTTTCCGTGCTTATTAATTGCACCTTTATTAGTTGCTGACTATCAATCGGGTGAATTAGACACGAATTCAAAACAATTTAGAGTAATCACATTTATTGCCTGTTTGGTGGCTTTAATTGGTCCTGCTTTTGGCGCCAACCCAATTGAAATTCAAATTTTATCTCAAGTGTTTAATGTATTTGTGTTGCCAGCTGTGGTTCTTGGAATTATACTAATTGTAAATAGTAAAAAAATAATGAAAGGGTATAAAACCAGTATTGGAGTTAATATTGGTCTGTTTTCCGCTTTATTCTTTTCGTTAGTAATTTCGTACAACGGAATCGTAGCACTAGCGGAGTACTTTTAAAATCAAATAAATGGAATACAATAATAAGTTAAAAAATAAAAATGTTCTTATAACCGCTGGAGCTCAAGGTATAGGAGAATCTATAACAAAACATTTTATTGACTGCGGTGCTAATGTTGCCATCCATTATTTTTCCAGTTCTGATACAGCTACACAGCTAGAGAAATTGGCAACAAGTAAAGGGCAAAAAGCCACCGCAATAAATGGCGATTTAACAAATGAAGATGAGGCAACTAGTTTGGTTAAAAAAACTGTAGATGCCTTAGGGGGTTTGGATATACTAATCAATAATGCTGGCTCATTAGTTGCGCGTAAAATGCTAAGTGAAATGGAAAGCAATTTTTGGCATAAAGTAATGGATATCAACCTTACTTCTATGTTGTTTGTTACAAGAGCTGCTGCTCCTTATTTAGCAAAAAATGACAATAGTAGTATTGTAAATCTAGCGTCACTTGCAGGTCGTAAAGGAGGACACGCAGGTTCGCTAGCTTACGCTACCAGTAAAGGGGCTATTCTGACCTTTACAAGGGCTTTATCTTCTGAGTTAGGTGATAAAGGCATAAGAGTAAATGCAGTTGCTCCAGGACTTATTTTAGGAACTTCATTTCACAACACACATACTACAAAAGAATCTGCGGCAGCTACAACGGTAAATATTCCAATTAAACGAGCCGGAAATGCGGCAGATGTAGCCCGAGCAGTTTTATATTTAGCATCTGAGTATGACGGATTTATTACTGGTGCCACTTTAGATATTAATGGAGGGGTGTATAATATGTAAATTATAATTAATGGTGAAAGTAGAATTGTATAAATAAAGTTCAAGAATACGTAAGAAAAGTAATATCTAGTAAAAACATAAAAAATAAAATTAAAGAAAAAATGAAATCATTCGGATCAAGTAAAGCGTTTAATTTTGGAAAAGACATCCAGTGGGATGAAGTGGGCGACGGGGTTCGCAGGCAAATCATGGCCTATGACGATACCATTATGCTGGTAAATGTTGAATTTAAAAAAGGCGGTATTGGCCAAATGCACAAGCATTATCACGCGCAAGTAACACAAGTGGTAAGTGGTTCTTTTAAAGTTACTATTGGAGATGAAACAAAGGTTTTAAACGGAGGAGATGCCTTTTATATCCCACCAAATGTACTGCACGGAGCCATATGCTTAGAAGATGGTATTCTTATCGATGTGTTCAGTCCAATACGTGAAGATTTCATGGAATGACAATTTTTTTAACAAAAAATTAGGATATTATTATTTAATACTTATATTTGGTTTTCCAAACTGGTTTTCCAAATTGGACAACCAATCGGAGTTTATAATAATAAATAAAAAAAAGGACAGATGTGCGTCTATCCTTTTTAAACATACTTCTAGAGGGAAGTAATAACGCTGCTTAAGAAAAGCAATTTACAAATATACATAATTCTGCTCTATAGAGTAGTTTATTTTTTGTTTCACTTTTCTTATGTGGTCTTTGTTAACACTAAATTAAACACATATGAAAAAAAGCAATTTTTTTTTACTATTGGCACTGTTTGCCACAACTGTTCTAAGTGCACAAAGCGTGCTCAAAGGAACAGTTAAGGGCGCTGACGGTCAGCCTATTCCTGGAGCCAATATTTTGGTTCAAGGAACAAGCAATGGAACAACCACCGATTTTGATGGGAACTTTTCCATCTCGGTTTCTTCTGGAGATGTTCTTACCATTTCCTACATAGGATATGCATCGCAGAGTATCACAATTTCAAATCAATCTAACTTAGATGTAGTTTTAGAGGCAGACGCCTCTGAGCTTGACGAGGTTGTTTTAGTAGGGTATGGTACTCGAAAAAAGTCACACTTAACAGGTGCTATCAGTAGCATTGGTGGTGCTGATGTCGCAGCTGTTCAAACTACACGTGTTGATGAAGCATTAGCAGGTAAACTACCAGGAGTTTTGATTCAAAACCAAGACGGTTCACCTGGAGCAGATCCTAAAATTCAAATTAGAGCAGCTTCTTCAATTACAGGAGATTCAAATCCATTGATTGTTGTGGATGGTTACCCTATTTCAGGAAGTTTAGCCACCGTTAATCCAAACGATATCGAGTCTTTAGAAGTCTTAAAAGATGCTGCTTCTGCGGCAATTTATGGTTCTAGAGCAGCAAGTGGGGTAATTATGATTACAACTAAGCAGGGTAAAGCAGGTAAAACAAGCTTTAATTACAATACCTATATAAGCACTTCAACGAAGTATGTTGATAATATTTTAAAATCTGGTCCAGAATGGGCAGCTCATGCTAGATCTGAAATTGCTGCAGGGAATTGGGATCTTACACAAATTGACCCAGCTTTTGTTGAGTTTAGATTAAATGCTTACGAAAACTCTCCAGGTGCTATAAGTCCAGAAGATTGGTTATTCCAAAACGCTACTACTGTAAGTCATGACTTTAGCATGACTGGAGGTAGTGAAGACACAAAGTATTTCGCTTCCATAGGCTACCAAAATGCAGAAGGAGTTGTAATCACGCAGGGTTTTGAGAGATTAAATGCACGTTTGAATATCAATTCTCAATTGGGTGATAAGTTTAAAGCTGGACTTAGCTTTAACGGATTTACCTCCAAACGAGACATTTTGGGACACGACATGCGCGACCTTCTTAGAGCTTACGGGGTACACCCAGTATATCACACAGCAGAGTCTATTGCTTTTGTTCAAGGCTTAGATGCCGATGCACAAGCATTGGGAAAATCAGCTTTTGATAATGGCTACCGTGGTTCGGGATATGAAGCAAGCAGTATTTATGATTTAGAGCCTGGAATGGCAGCGCAAGATTGGCACTATGGTAGAGCTAACAACGGTATTGGTGGTTCTGGTGACGCTGGACCTGCTGCAAAACTTGACAATACTGAGCGTTGGGAAAAAACCTTTTTTGGTAACGTAAGTTCATACTTAGAGTATGCAATTACAGATGATTTAAACATCAAAACAGTACTTGGTGGTGATCTTAGAGACACCCAGTTTTATGAGCACCGTTTACTTGGATATGACTCTAGAGCAAGGGATTCTCAAACCTATATGGATCAAACAGACTTAAAAGTTTCTACTGTTTTAAGTGAAACTACATTGAATTATGCCACACAAATTGGCAATCACGATATTGCTGCTGTTGTAGGTGTTGAGTATCAAACCACTAATTTGATTGGTACTGCCCTTGAAGGCTCTAACATTCCAGACGAAGCAATCCTTAACTATAACCTTCTAGATCCAGCAAATATTATTGTTACTGAAAGAAAGGAAACCAGAACTAGAGAAAGTGTATTCGGGCGTATTAATTATGCGTATGCAAATAAATATTTATTCTCTGCTTCTTTAAGAAGAGATGGCGACTCTCGTTTTGGAAAGAATAAACGTTACGCTAGCTTCCCTTCTCTATCTGTTGGTTGGAATCTGCATAATGAAGAGTTTTTGCAAGAAAACGAAACAATCAGTCAGTTGAAACTAAGATATAGTACTGGTTCAATTGGTACTACAGCATTCTTGGGATCATACGATGCACTAAGCTTATTGAGTCCATCAACTACAATTTTTGGAACAGGATATTTAATTCCATCAAATTCAGAAAACCCTGACTTAACTTGGCAGACCAACACAGAGACAAACTTTGGTGTTGACTTAGGTTTTTTAAACAATCGTTACACATTGGGAATTGATTACTACACATCTGACATTGAAGACATCTTGATTAGTCAAGCTCAGTCCGAAGTTTTAGGAAACCCTAGTTCAATTCTTAACGTCGGAGATGTTCAGAGTTCTGGTCTTGAATTCCAATTGAATGCAAACATGATTAATTCAGGTGATTTCTTTTGGAGCTTTAACGCAAACTTATCTACAGTTGAAACAGAAATCACAGATTTAGGTGGTTTGAGTGAATTGCCACAAACGGTTTTTGGACAAAGCGGTCGAGGAGCTGTATTTAGAAATCACGTAGGTGGTCAGATTGGTGAAATGTGGGGCTTAGAAACCATTGGTGCTGTTGAGATGAAATACCTCGAAGACGGTACACGTCACCCGAATAACCAGAGCGGTGAGTCTTACGTTGTTGACCAAAACGGGGATGGCGTAATTGACAGAACCAAAACGGTTGCTGAAGGGGGTGATTTAGTAAAAATTGGTCAAAACACACCTGATTTCTATTGGGGGATGTCACATAATTTTAACTATAAAAACTTTGATATGTCATTTCAATTGCAAGGTTCACATGGTGGTGAGGTATACAACATCGATCCTCTTTATTACGGATCTCAATGGGGTGGTCGTTTAGTAGATAGTTTTGATGCTGATGGCGATAAAATTGCGGATCATAATGGTCAACATTATGAGCGCAATAGAAATCAAACAGATGCCATGATTCAAGATGCTTCTTACATAGCGCTTCGCAACCTAACTGTTGGATATACTTTTGATGCTGATCTTACAACCAAACTTGGATTATCATCTGTAAGAGCATATGTTGCGGCTACAAATCTGTTTTACTTAATGGCGGATAATTACACCTCTTACAATCCTGAAGGTGTAAAAACAACATCTGGTGACTATTTAGGCCCAACAACTTACGGTGCTCAAGTAGGTGCAAGTCCGATTGTCAGAAGTTTCACTTTAGGATTGAATGTTAATTTTTAATACAATAGAGATGAAAAGAATATATTTATTACTTACAGGAATACTTGTTTTGGGCACGGCCTGTAACAATGATTTAGATCAATTTCCGTCCAATATTGCTAGTTCAGATTCTTTGACTGATTTTGCCGGCGTTTTAAATGCCGCATATTTCTATCAACTAGGTGCTGTTACTCCAATGGCTGTAATGGGCGAGTTTAGGTCAGACAATGCATTTATGGCTGAATCACCTTATACTTCGTTTGACACGTTTGACAATGATCTACCGACCATGGAAGATCAGTTTTTTGGGCCTTTTTATACAGCTCTTTACAAGTCTATTTTAAGCGCAAACAATGTAATTGAAAATTCTGCAAACACTACCGAGGTTGGTGAAGCTAAATTTTTAAGAGCATTATCTTACTTCAAACTTGTACAAGTTTTTGGCGATGTAACAATTAATTTATCTGCTTCGCCAAGCCTTACAGATACTTCAATCTTGGCAAGAAAGCCCGTAGCTGAGGTTTATAGTTCAGTTATTATTCCAGATTTGATTGATGCCATGGGGGTTTTAGGGGCGTCTATTGTAAATGGGAGAGCTTCTAAATACGCTGCCCAAGGATTACTTGGCAAAGTATACGTCACTATGGGTGATTATGCTAGTGCTGAGTCTCATCTTGCTGCCGTTATTAACGGCGCACCAGCAGCAGGTATTAGTCTTAAATCAACTTTTGCTGATGTTTTTGGCGCTGACAATGATTTGAATTCTGAAATTATATTTGCTAATCAAATTTCTAGTGCAATTGGTGACGAATACGATTTTGGTTCTGATTTTTGGAACTGGTTTGTAGGCGACGATTCTAAATCTGACTTTCCAGTAGATGCAGACTTAGTAGCTGCTTTTGATACTGGAGATTTGAGAAAAGCAGTGACGCTTAATGTAGATGGAAAAACAGCTATTAAGTTTCCCAAGGATGGCGGACTTGGTGGCGACCACGATTGGATTGAACTTCGTTTAGCGGATGTTATCCTTTTGTATGCTGAAACATTAAACGCTAATGATAACGCTAGTGGTGCTGAATCTGATACTATTTTGGCATTGCTTGATGATATAAGAACACGAGCTGGGTTATCAAGTTTAGTTGGCACAGCGACTACACAGGGTGCAGTAAAGCAAGCTATTCTTGATGAAAGAAGATTAGAGTTGGCTTTTGAAGGGCAACGTTGGTTTGATTTGGTTAGAACAGGCACAGTAAATGCCGAAATGGGACAAACTATAAGTTCAGAATACCATTTGTTTCCAATTCCAATTTCAGAGATACTTGCTAGTGGTGGCGTTATTACACAAAACCCTGGATATTAATTTTATTTATTAGTGATTTTAGTTGACTGCCCGATTTTTCTGGCAGTCAACTATTTTAATTTTTGACATAAATTTCATTTTGGTACGTCTTCATTTTTCTCTTGTTTTTTTTTTTGTTTTTTGCTTGTCATAAAGATGAGCATACCAATTCTGAAGATACTGAAGTTGAACAAGCTGATATTTGGTATAAATTACCAGATATTAATTTGACGAATTGGAAAGTAACACTTCCAATAGGAAACCCAACTTCGATAAAACCACCCGAAATCTTGGGTTATGCAACCAATGATGTGTTAAAACCCTATATGTATAACGATTCTATCGAAGGTGCTCTTGTGTTTTATACCAAACCTGGGACAAGCACACCTAATTCTAGTTATTCAAGAACAGAACTACGCGAACAGATGGTTTCAGGTTCAGATTACGTTAATTGGACTTTTAAGCAAGGGGCTAGAATAAAAGGGCGTTTACGATTGGATGAAATTTCAAATGATAGCAGTGGCAACCCATATCGTACTATTGTTATGCAAATTCACGGTCGGTTAACTGACACCCAACGTGATTTGTTAGGTCAAAAAGACAACAATGCGCCTCCCATTATGAAAATATATTGGGCAAATGGTTATGTTCGTCTTAAGTCCAAGGTTTTGAAAAACCCTAACGCAGTTGAGCCAGAAATTCTTCACACTTCTGCTTGGGGAGATGATGATGGATATACATTTCCAGTTGAAGTTGGTTATGACCCTTTTACTCTTGAAATTATTGCAAGCGAGGGTCGAATGGAGGTAATATTGAATGATACTTACAGCCGTGTGTATCAAGGAACAGATATGGAAAAATGGTCTGTTTTTGAGAATTATTTTAAGGCAGGCAACTATTTTCAAACTAAAGACGAGAATGTATTTTCACGTTTAAAATATTACATACTTGAAGTTATGCATTAAAAAGCTTTTAATTATAAGTTTAAATTCATAAATTTACGAATATAATTTTGGTTAACCAATTTAAGTATGAAAATAGAAATCAAAGGAGTAAACGGCTTAGACAACAAAGAAAAGCTCATTATTTCTGAAATTAAATCACTGATTAACCTAAAGAACATGGAGCCTGGCGAAAAACTTCCGTCGGAACGTTTGCTAGCAGACCGCCTTGGAGTAAGCAGAGGAAGTATTCGAAATGCTATTCAAAAACTGGAATTTTACGGCCTCTTAAAATCTATGCCACAGAGCGGAACGTTTATTGCCGATTTGGGACTTACCGCCATAAATGGTATGATTGATCAAATTATAAACCTTCCTACACCTGATTTTAAGTCATTAGTTGAAACGCGAATTTTTCTTGAACTTAAACTTGTAAAGTTTGCGGCGGCACGCCGCACAGAGGAAGACCTTTCAGAAATTGAGGAAGTACTAGAAAAATATAAATTTAAAGTACTTGCAGGGGAAGACGCGGTAGCTGAAGATTTACTTTTTCACCTTTCTATTGCAAAGGCTAGCCATAATCCTTCTTTAAACCGATTGATGCTGTCCATTACACCGCAGATCATCACGGATTTTGAAAAATATCACGTATGTAAAAGTAATACTGCTTTAAATGCAATTGATGAACATCAAGCTATTGTAGATGCAATTAGGTCTAAAGATCCTTGTAGGGCAGAAGAGAAAATGAAAGAACACTTTAGTGTTTTGTATCAGTATTGCTACGAAACAAATTAACACAATTAATGCCTTAAATTAAACTTAAATTAATTCTTCTGGTAACTCGCTTACCACCCTTAGATTTACGTTTATTAAATAATATAACGATATGAAAATGCACGGATTACGTTGGTGGATAATAATACTAATCTTTATAGCAACTGTAATTAATTACATAGACAGGACTGCCTTTGCTTTGCTGTGGCCTGAAATGGGTAAAGATTTAGGCATGGACAACGCAGATTATGCACTCATGCTAAATGTATTTATGCTGACTTACGCCGCAAGTAAGTTTTTATCAGGTAGGTTATACGATAAAATAGGTACGCGGATTGGTTTTGTATTGTCTATTGTTGTTTGGTCTTTCGCCGCAGCAGCCCATGCTGTTGCTAGAGGCATTATTACGCTTTCTGTAGTTCGTGGTCTTCTTGGACTTGGTGAAGCAGGTCTGTGGCCAGGTGCTGTTAAAAGTAATGGAGAGTGGTTTCCAGTGAAGCAGCGTGCACTAGCACAAGGAATTTTTAATGCTGGAGCTTCCATTGGGAATGTTGTAGCACCTATCATTATTGTATATCTATATGCTCAGTTTGGTTGGAAATCAACGTATATCATATTAGGTGGATTGGGACTTATTTGGGTGCTTCCTTGGCTCTTGATTAATAAATCTAAACCCGAAACACATCCTTGGATTACAGAGAAAGAAAAGGAGTTGCTTCTAAACGACCGCATAGAAAATAATATCGTAATTGATGAAAATGCGAAAAGCTTAAGCGTCACTAAAATTTTAAGTTATAAGCAACCTTGGGGAATCTTACTTTGTAGGTTTTTTATAGAGCCCATTTG
>CATAMV010000128.1 GCA_949487855.1 Bacteroidota bacterium | reverse complement strand
TGGGTACTGAAAAAATAATTCCGATGAAACCAAAGCACCCAGAGCAGTCCAAGACGGTTATGACCGACTTGGTGTTACCCTCAGATACAAACCCCATTAACAATCTTTTTGGGGGTGAACTGTTAGCACGAATGGATCGCGCGGCTTGTATTGCAGCCCAACGTCACTCGGAGCAGATTGTGGTTACGGCTTCGGTAAATCACGTGCATTTTAGAAAGCCCGTTCCCCTTGGAAGTGTGCTTACGCTAGAGGCAAAAGTATCCCGTGCGTTTGGCACGTCTATGGAGGTGTTTATTGATGTGTGGATCGAAACACAAGACGGTACCTCGCGCGAAAAAGTAAACGAAGCGATTTATACGTTTGTTGCCGTAAGCAAGGCAGGCAAACCTGTGGAGGTACCGCCCGTGAAACCCGAAACGGAACTCGAACAAACACGTTTTGATGGCGCACTACGCCGTAGGCAGCTTAGCCTTATCTTGGCAGGGAAGCTTACGCCAGATAAAGCTACAGAACTTAAAGCGCTTTTTAGTTAGGGTTTCTATGGCACGAGACACAGCCTCGCGCCAGCGGGGGATTTAATTTTTAATCTTCAAGCCTTCATTATCTGTAAAATTTCCAGTTGCGATGATGACGAAATCAATAATAGTCCAGATGCCAAGCCCTCCTAATGTTAAAAGCATCAAAATTCCTGTACCTGTTTTACCAACGTAAAATCTGTGTACCCCTAACCCTCCTAAGAAGAAGCATAATAAAAGCATTGGTACAAATCCTTTTTCACTTTTTTGTTCATTTTTATTTTCCATTCTTATCTATTTAAATTAATTAATTTTTTGACCTGGATAAGAAATTATTTTACCATGTCCATCTCTATATTTCCCCACCAGCAGTAAATAGGTTACAAACACGGTGTGGATTAAATCAGCAATAAAAAGCACCCCAGCTACTAAAAAATCTCCAGATGAATATGCAGCTACTGTTCCTATAAATAGTCCCATATCTAAAAATCCCATCGCCCAACGACCTACATAAAAGTGATGAACACCATAAAACACATAAAAATTCCTTTGTTCCTGCTTATAACATTTGCTTATTTGGGATGTCAACAAGAAGATTCGTTTGACATTCCCAAAGAAGTAGGCACGGAAGAAAACGAACAGCTTAATGCTTTATTGGACGAGATTGAAAACGGAAACAAAGCCATGATAACAATTGCGCAGCTAAAAGACTACTTTGTGTACAGACGCGTACACACGTTTACTTCAGATGTGGTGGTAAAAGGCTATGTGGTTTCATCGGACCGTACAGGAAATTTTTACAACGAAATATACCTGCAAGACGCACCCGAAAACCCCACGGCAGCCATTCACATTATGATCGAACAAGCCGCCTCGTACACCATGTTTAATTTTGGGAGAGAGGCATATATAGACCTTAAAGGGTTACATATTGGAGAATCTAGAGTAGGAAATGGGATTATTTCAGTTGGCGGTGAAATTAACACAGACGGCGATGAGGTGGAAAGCATCCGAAGATTAGCTGTTCCAGATCATGTGTTTCGTTCCAAAACCACAGTTGAAATAACACCGCATACACTGAAGTTTTTAGAAATAGACAAAAGCCATGTGGGGTTGTTTGTTGCTGTAGAAAACGTTCGTGTTACCCCACTAGAACAAGGGAAACCCTTTGTGGACCCTAAAGATTATTACGACACCCAACGCACTCTAGAAGCCTGCGAAGACGATATCACAAATACATTTTTGTTGGAAACCAGTGCCTTTGCCAACTATAAAGACCTGCCTTTACCTTCCGGCACGGGAACCATAAAAGGGATTGTAAGCAAAACTTATAACGGCAGTGATTTTGTCCTTACGCTAAACAGTGCCGAAGATGCTAAGCTTACAGGAGTTTGGTGTGGGGATTAAAGTGGCTAGAACGCCGTTTTCTTCTTTATCTCAATCCGTTTATATCATATCGAGCTATAAAACCCCAAATCAGCTCAGAGGTACTTTGGCCTTGAAAAGAAGCATTAAACTAAACGTGATCTCCGCCTATGTATTTGTAATGCTCAACCGAGACCAAGCCATCTCCTTGATCATAAACATAATGCTCAATTGTCATTCCGCTATTGCTGTCGTTATTTACAGTTGGAGTTGTATTCGTATTGTTGAAATCAATCCAATGGTTTAATGTACTTTGCGTAGCGCTCCAACCGCCACCTCCATTGTACGGAATGACACTATCAGCGGTTCCGTGAAGATGTATTACGGCCATAGGATGACTGGTAGGCCCAGTGCGGTCTAACATGGCGCCAGAAACAGACGCTACCGCAGCAATTAAATCACTCTTATAATTTGCTAGTCCATACGCCATCATGCCGCCGTTTGAGTATCCAGCAGCGTAAATTCGTTCCATATCAATAGCATACTGAGACGAAATTTTAGCTATTATGGATTCAATAAACCCAAAATCATCCGTATTGCTTTTGTTATCTCCTCCTGAGGGACACGCATTCCAATGAGAAGCACCGTTTAATAAGCTCCCTTGGGGATAGACCAAAATAAAGCGGTCTGATTCTGCCAATGCACGCATATCTGCATAGCTCATAAAATCGACCGCACGATCTCCAAAGCCATGAAAATTTAACACCAAAGGAACTGGATTGTCTTCATTGTAAGAATCAGGAACATATAAAATATACTCTCTTGTGACACCGTCATGCACTAAAGTCTGCGCACCACTATTTGAATACGTTTCTTTTGGAATGACATTAGCGTCCTCACTTTTACAACTACTCAAAATAGTTTTCAGAACAGTAAAAAATAATATGGGTTTTTCCATTACTCAGCACTTTTTAATACGGCTTTTTAAAGATGATAGTACAACTTTAACTAAAGATAGGAATTTTGAATGAATCTTGAATATGGCTTTTTGCAACTAGGATATTAAGGATGTTATAAGAAATAATGTACAAAAGGGGGAGCTATACCAGCGGGGGTTTTTATGACGGCCTAACTGGGGAAACGAATTTTGTACCTTTGTGCTTTAACAAAGCGATATGATATTTTCCATGACAGGTTACGGCAAAGCCGAGCATAACACCCAAGGCAAAAAGCTGCGGATTGAAATCAAGTCGTTAAACAGCAAATCGCTAGATCTAAATTTCCGTGTACCGCCCAAATACCGTGGCTTAGAATTAACCGCGCGAAAAGCCTTATCTGAAGTACTGCATCGTGGAAAATTAGAAGTCAATGTGTTTGAAGAATGGGTAGATGCGCAAGAAGCCGCACAACTTAACACCGCTGTGGTACAAAACTACCTCGAGCAGTTAAAAGCCATACAACCTCTTTCAGACGAAACGCTTTTGCCATTGGCCATGCGCTTACCTAACGTATTGGCCGCCACCAAAGATGAACTTACAGACGAAGAGCAAGCCGTGTTTCTAAACACGCTAAAAGATGCTGCTTCCCAATTGGTGATGTATCGTCAGCAAGAAGGGATGTCGTTGGGACAAGACCTCAACGTACAGTTGGAACAAATCGACACCCAACAAAGACACATTGCCGATGAGGCCGCTTCAAGAATAGACGAACGCCGTCAAAAACTGGAAGATAACCTTCAACAAATAGCCGTAGAATACGACCAAGAACGCCTAGAGCAAGAGTTGGTGTATTACCTTGAAAAATGGGATATTAACGAAGAACTGGTGCGCTTGCAACACCATTTGGAATACTTCCATGCGACGCTCAAAGAAGACACGCCTACCAAAGGCAAAAAATTAGGCTTTATTGCGCAAGAATTAGGACGTGAGATAAACACCATTGGCTCAAAAGCCAATGATGCCGGCTTGCAAAAACGCGTGGTCATGATGAAAGATGCGCTCGAACGCATCAAAGAACAAGTATTAAACGCCCTGTAATGAAACAAGGAAAATGCATTGTTTTTTCTGCACCTTCAGGAAGTGGTAAAACCACCTTGGCAAAGCATTTATTGGATCAGGACGATTTTAAACTGGAATTTTCCATCTCTGCTACTACCAGACCGCCACGCGGCAACGAACAGCAGGACAAAGACTATTATTTTTTAACTCAAAATGAATTTAAAGCCAAAATAGCGGAAGGCGCTTTTGTCGAATACGAAGAGGTTTATCCGGGGATGTTTTACGGGACTTTAAAATCGGAATTGGAGCGCATTTGGGAACGTGGCAAAAATGTTTTGTTTGATATTGATGTAGTAGGTGGATTGAATATCAAAAAACAATACCTCAATAACACCATGGCTGTTTTTGTTAAAACGCCAAATATCGCAGACCTAAAAGTACGATTACAACTTCGCGGAACAGATACGGAAGAAAAAATTGCCATCCGTATGGCCAAAGCCGAAACCGAGCTGGAACGCGCTGTTGATTTTGATCACATTATCCTAAACGACAAGCTGGAACGCGCTAAAAAGGAGGTACAGGAATTGGTATTCAATTTTCTAAACCGATGAAACGGGTTGCGCTTTTTTTTGGCAGTTTTAATCCCATTCACAACGGACATATACATATTGCACAAGAAGTACTAAAGCAACAAAAAGCCGATGAGGTACAGTTTGTGCTTAGTCCGCAAAACCCGCATAAGCCCGCAACCGAATTGCTTCCCGAACACCACCGCTGGAACATGCTACAACTTGCATTGGAACTCCATCCAAAGATGATTCCAAACGACATAGAGCTTCATTTGCCAAAGCCAAGTTATACCGCAGCAACGCTTCAAAAACTAACGCAAGAAAACCCCAACACTGCCTTTCTGATAGTGTTGGGTGCAGACACTGCCGCATCGCTGCCGAGTTGGAAAAATGCCGAACTCCTGATGCAATTTCCACGCATCGTATATCCCAGAAAAGGCATCGCCTTGGAAAATAACGCCTCAGAAACGGTACTTCAAAACGTATCCTTACAAGACATTTCTGCTACGCAAATTAGAGAAACAAAAAATTTGCAGCAGTTAAAAAAAGGATTACCAGCACTTGTGATGGACTATGTGAAACAACACAAACTGTTGTAGTGTATTCCATTTTTTCTCGATCTTAACACAGAAAAATTTATTTCCTAAAAATTAGGACCGAAAGTTAAGTCCAAAAAAGAACAAGTAGCCTTCCGAATTACCGCTTTATCACCTTAAACACTTATGTATTTTCTCTTCCAATCAGTTTTACCATATACAGCCCTGCTTTAAGCTGTTCTACTTCTAGGCTGTTTGCGTCTTGTATGTCTTTGTGTTTTTTACCGTCTATGCCAAAAACTTGTATGCGCAGTGGCGCAGTACTTCCCGAGATGTAAATACGACTTTCTACAGGGTTTGGATAAAGTGCCCATGTGTTCTGTTGGGGATTTTCTATACTTAGGGCAGCGCAGTTTACCGTGCTGTCTTTCAGACCATCGGTAAAGGTCCAGCCATAATTAGTCTGAAGTGCTGTTCTGCCCGCTTCTCCAAGGTCACAGTACCTACTGTTACCGGCGTCAAATATCACATTATTTTGAACCACTTTTTTGCTCCAACTGTCCAGCATGCTATCGTAGTTGGTCGTGGAAAGTGTAACGTCATCAAACATAAAACTCATATCAGTTACCTTACTTACATCCCAATTACTCAGGTCTTGATCAAAAGCAGCTGCGTTATCAAACATAAAACTCATATCGGTTACCTCACTGACCTTCCAAGTGCTCAAATCTTGATTGAAAACGTCAGCGAAATTAAACATCCCACTCATATCCGTTACCTTACCGACTTTCCAAAGGCTAATGTCTTGATTAAAATTAGATGTGGAACCAAACATAAAACTCATATTTGTTACGTTACTGACATCCCAACTGCTAATGTCTTGATTAAAATCAGATGAGCCATTAAATAGATTACTCATGTTTGTTACGTTACTTACGTTCCAATCACCGATTTTACTCGCTGTAGTAAGGATTGCAAGTGACAACATATCTTGTAAACTGCTTACACTCGTAAGGTCGGGCGTATCGGTAGCTGTTATGTTTAAGTTGACACAACCATAGAATGCACTTTCCATACTGGTCCACGCTTGGGTGCCCCATTGCTTTACTTCCAGAATTTTGGTTATGTCTCCTAATAAATTAAAGTAAATACGCGGAAAGGTACCGGTTATTTTTACGGTATGATTTCCGGGCGTAGCATAAGAGTGCGTTGCATCACCAATTTGGTTGGTGCTGGTCATGCCATCGCCCCAGTCCACGGAGTAGTTATAAACTACCCCAGGTGTTGCCGTAGGAATGGTAATGGTTTCGTTATTTGTGGTGGTTTTCCAAACGGTAATAAATTCGGTTTGTGCAAAGGTTGTGGTAGCTGCAAAAAGCACTACAAGTAGGGTATAGCGTAGGTTCATAATAAAAGATTTAGCACAGCTAATTTAATAAAAAATCTAATGACGGTACAGTTCGCTGTCAATTCGAGTAAATTTTACAATTGAAATGGGTAAAATTTGTATCGAGAATGTGTTGTTCTGACTGCTATAGGACCTGTAAGCACAGGTGTTAGGATTCCTGTAAATGTTTTCACTTACATCCAAACTCACCAACTTTTTAGTGGTACTTAATCTTCCGCAGTATCCGTTGCGTATCTTTTAGGCTTTGGTAGGCGCTTTCCCCTTGTTTTTTCATGATGTCCGAGAGGTCTTGTAGCTTGTCTTTGGCTTCTTCAAATCCGTTGAGGTAACACAACATATAAGTTGGTGCCAAATTGATGATATCCGCCTTTTCGTTTTTGGTAAGGCTGGTGCTTTTGCGCAGTTTTTCGCACAGGGAGTTGTTGGCGTTATAGATATGATGCAATAGCTTTTTTTCAAACTTGGGGGGTGAAAATAAAAACTCGGAGTCAATTTGATACGACCCCTTATCATCAAACAAAAAAGACATGCGCTCTAAGGGATAGTATTTAAAGCTATCGTTAAAACCCAAACGCACATATTCAATAAGACTAAACGAATGCGCATCCACTTCAATTTCCACCTCATCGTGTGCGGAGTAAAATAATTTTACATGCTCATTGATGAGCTCCACATCTACGCGAGAGTAATAGCTGTTTTCTTTGACTCTTTTTTCAAGTCCAGCCCAACACACCACAAACGATTCTTTAAACACTTTGTATTTCGGATTTAAGTTATTGTTGTAGCGGTGTACAAAGTCAATGACGCCATCAAGCGTAAGCTCTATGTTGTTGTGTGCATGCTTTTCGATTTCGGCAACAACTTTGGAATTGATATCCTTAATTTCCAGGTCAAAAACCTTAGACATGGAAATACTACCATCTCTAAAAAACACGGAACCCCCGTAATATTTCCAGATGTTCTTTCGCAGTGCTGTCATTTTTTCGGTTGGCCTGATGGTTACCAACCCAACTACTTTTCCCTGAGGCAAATGCGGAAAGTGAATGTTCTCGTAAAGCACTATGGGCGGATTTTCTAGATAGGCATTGATGAGGTTTTGCAGTTTGGCATCGTCAAAAAAGTCAACGCCACAAATGTCATTGTCTTCGTCCTTTACGCCTACCACAATGTAGGAGTTGTTTTTGGGGTTTGAATTCGACAACGCACAAATGTGTTTTAAAAACTTGGCTTTTCCTTCTTTACTCCCCAAGTTTAGTTGTCTTTTTTTATCGTAAAAACTGTTCTCATCGTTGTGTACCAACAAGTTTTTGATGAGCAGTCTTTTGTTAATCATGACCTCAATTTCTAACAAAGGTAAAAAGCTTTGGATAGTATTTTTGTAATCAACATGGGAAACGCTATTTTTAACCTATTATTAACAAACTCGCTGCACTTTTTTTTTGATTTTGCGGCAAAAATTGTAAACACTTTAAATTATGAGCGATACCGCAGTAGACATCAAAGCGTTAAATGAACGTATAGAAAAAGAGAGCGCTTTTGTGGACATCCTTACCCTTGAAATGAACAAGGTTATTGTGGGGCAACAACATATGGTAGAACGGCTGCTAATTGGATTATTAGGACAAGGACATATTTTACTTGAAGGTGTTCCCGGATTAGCAAAAACACTAGCCATTAACTCCCTTAGTAAAGCTGTAAAAGGAAGTTTTAGCCGTATTCAATTCACCCCAGATTTACTTCCTGCAGATGTGATTGGGACCATGATTTACAACACCAAGGAAAATGATTTTAGCATCAAAAAAGGGCCTGTATTTGCCAATTTCGTACTTGCAGACGAAATAAACCGTGCGCCTGCCAAAGTGCAGTCGGCACTTTTAGAGGCGATGCAGGAAAAGCAAGTTACCATTGGCGAAGAAACTTTTAAACTAAAGCTGCCGTTTTTGGTTATGGCAACCCAAAACCCCGTAGAACAAGAAGGAACCTATCCACTCCCCGAAGCGCAAGTTGACCGTTTTATGCTAAAAGTCATCATTGACTACCCAAAACTTGCAGATGAACAACTCATTGTTCGTGCAAACTTGAATGATTCTTTTGGCACGATTAAGCCTGTTATTTCAACGGCTCAAATCAACAAAGCGCAAAAAGCCGTTCGTGAAGTATATATGGATGAAAAAATTGAAAAGTATATTTTGGATTTGATTTTTGCCACACGCTATCCCGACCAATACAAATTACAATCCTTAAAACCATTGATTAGTTTTGGGGCATCCCCAAGGGGGAGTATCAATTTGGCGACAGCTGCGAAATGTTATGCCTTTATCAAGCGCAGAGGGTATGTGATTCCAGAAGATGTACGTGCCGTAATTTTTGACGTTTTGCGTCACCGTATTGGGATTACCTATGAGGCAGAAGCAGAAAACATTACGTCAGAAGACATCATTCAGCGCATTGTAAATACGGTAGAAGTACCTTAGAACAATCCCACATTTTTCGATATGGATACAAAAGAGCTTTTAAAGAAAGTTCGGAAGATTGAGATTAAAACCCGCCGACTTAGTAATCATATTTTTGGGGGTGAATATCAAAGTACCTTTAAAGGTCGTGGCATGACTTTTAGCGAGGTGCGTCAATACCAATACGGCGATGATGTCCGTTCCATAGACTGGAATGTAACTGCACGCTATCAAGAACCTTACGTAAAGGTTTTTGAAGAAGAACGCGAGCTTACGCTCATGCTTTTGGTAGATGTAAGTGGCTCCGCCAATTTTGGAACAGAGCAACAGCTTAAACGTGATACCATTACAGAAATTGCAGCAACGCTTGCCTTTTCTGCCTTGCAAAACAACGATAAAGTTGGGCTTCTCCTTTTTTCCGATGAAGTGGAACTTTTTATCACACCAAAAAAAGGAAAGTCACATGTGCTTCGCATCATTCGTGAATTGCTTGAACAAAAACCAAAAAGCCCAAAAACAAACCTTTCTGCTGCGTTAGAATTTATGAGTCGTGTTCTTAAAAAAAGAGCTATTGTATTTGTGCTTTCAGATTTTTTGGATGCTGGATACAATCAGGCGGTGCAGTTGGCTGCACGCAAGCATGATCTTACGGGCATTCGCCTTTTTGATCCCATGGAAGCCAAACTTCCAGCTGCGGGATTACTGTATATGAAAGATGCTGAGACAGGCAGTACGAAATGGGTTAATACCTCATCCAAAAGTGTGCGTACAGCATATGCACTTGCACACCGAAAAACAGCAGATTATTTCAGTGGGCAATTTACGCGCCACGGTGCGGGAGCCATTTCATGTGCCACAAATGAGAGCTATGTCAAAAAACTGCTAACCTATTTTAAAAGCCGTGGATAGATTTTTTCGCTTATTGGTTTTAATTTTTAGCACAACCTGGGCAGTGGCACAAACCCAAGTGAGCATAAGTGCAGACACGCTATCTGTAAAGCTAGCCGAGCAAGTCAATGTAAAAATTTCAGTTACTTCGAATAAAAATCCACAAATTCAGTTTCCGCCACTGCAAACCTTCATGCCTTTTGAAGTCATAGATACCACAGCCGTGGACACCTTAGTTTTAAATAAAATTAAGACGTTCACAAAAACCTATGCGGTGATTCAGTTTGATACGGGACAATTTACATTACCCGCACAAAAACTAGTTGTTGACGGGAATTTATTTTCCACAGATTCGCTGCAAATTCAAGTGAATGATGTTGTGGTGGATACCTTGCAACAACCGCTGTTTCCCATCAAAACCATTTTGCCTATGGCTAAAAACACTACCGGCTGGTGGAAGCCCTATGCGTATGGTTTTTTAATTTGCTTACTTCTTGCGTTGGCTTATTTTATGGCATTTCGAACCCAACAACGTATTCGAGCCAAAAGACAAAAATTACCCCCTTTTGAACGTGCCATACAAGCCTTGCAAGCCCTAGAAAACAAACAGTTAGACAAACAAGAGGAGTACAAAGGATATTACTCGGAAATGACAGATATCGTTAAGAATTATTTGGAAGACGAGGCACGTATAGACGCACTCGAAAGTACATCAGATGAACTCTTGACTAAATTGGAATTGCTCCGTGATACAGGAAATTTAGACCTAACATCTGAGACTATTGACCACTTAAAAGAGGTATTGCTCACCGCCGATTTGGTGAAGTTTGCGCGTGCCATGCCTGAAGAACGGTTGGCGCGCTTGGATAGGGGCAAAATTGAAGCGGTTGTAAAAGAAACCCAGGCAGCACTTCCCGAACCCACAGAAGAAGAACGCCTTCAAAACGAGGTATATGCACGAATGCGGCGCAAGCAACAACAACGCAAACGCCTACAAATAGCAGGACTTTCTTTGCTTGGAGTTGTGGTAGTTGCTGCTGCTGTGATGATTTTTAATTACGGCGCCATGCAAGCCAAAGACCGTGTTTTTGGACACCCAACACTGGAATGGCTGGAACAAGATTGGGTTAAAAGTAATTACGGTATTTCCGAAATGCAGCTTGAAACACCAGATGTTTTGGGGCGTAAGGCATTGCCAAACCGATTGCATCAACAATTTGTTTTAGGCAGTTTAGACGACGCCTTTTTGATCGTGTTATATATGGAGCACACCAAGTCCAAAGAGGAACAAACCGTTGACTTACAACAAAAAGTGGACAATGTGATTGGCTATTTTGACAGTATGGGCGCAAACAATATCTTCCAAAAACAAAACGATTATTCCACGACTTCGGGTATAGAGGGCATTGTTGCATCTGGGTCATTTGATTGGACTAAGAAAAACAGTAAATCGCAGCGAAAAACATACGAGGTGTATCATTTTACTGAAAATAAAGGTTTCCAACAATTGCAATTGGTTTATGATCGCAACGATCGCTATGCCAAAGAACTCATTGAACGTATATTGGAGAGTGTTGCATTTAAAACTGAAACCCCATGACGGACTATACATTTGCCAATCCTGAGTTTTTCTGGGGTCTTTTAGCCATCCCACTTCTTGTGGCATGGCATCTATTCTCGCGAAAAAAACAGGTAGCGCACGTGCTTAATCCAAGCGTAAAAGCATTTACCAAATCGGGAAGTTTGCCCAAATGGCAACTTATTTTGGTTGTACTGCGCATGATCGCAATTGCACTTATTGTGGTGGCTTTGGCACGTCCGCAAACGCAAGATGTAAGCACACAAACCAAAACAAATAAAGGGATTGATATTGTGATGGCAATTGACGTTTCATCAAGTATGCTTGCCCGAGATTTAAAACCCAACCGCTTATCGGCACTTAAAAAAGTTGCTGCCGATTTTATTTCCAAACGCACTTCAGACCGCATTGGATTGGTAGTTTATGCAGGCGAGAGTTATACCAAAACACCCATTACATCCGACAAAGCACTTGTTGTAGATGTGCTAGGAAAAATAAACTTTGACGGGGTAATTAACGACGGAACTGCTATTGGAATGGGGCTTGCCACTGCAGTGAACCGTCTGCGTGACAGCAAGGCCAAAAGCAAGGTTATTATTTTATTGACAGACGGCGTAAACAACACAGGATTTGTTGATCCGAAAACCGCTGCTGGATTGGCAAGTTCTTTTGGTATCAAAACCTATACCATTGGATTGGGAAGTAATGGCACTGCTCCAGCGCCAACAGCTGTTAGACCAGATGGTACTTTTATTTATCAGCTTAAAAAGGTTGAAATTGATGAGGAGTTGCTACAATCGATAGCGGCAGAGACAGGAGGCAGTTATTATCGGGCAACGGACAACAAGAAGTTAGAGGCTATTTACGAAGAAATCAATAAGTTGGAACGCACAGAAGTAGAAGAAATTCGCTACACCAAATACCACGAACAGTTTCGGGTGTTTGTTTTTTGGGCCATTGCAGCGCTTTTGCTAGAATGGATATTACGTCACACCCTTTTTAAATCGGCAATGGCATGATACAGTACGAGCAATCCCTATATTTTTATTTGCTGCTGCTTATTCCAGCTTTGGCACTGGGATATACGCTGTTTACCCTATGGAAAAAACGCGTGCAACAAACGCTTGCCTCAACAGAAATGTTGGCACACATTGCACCCGACCGCTCGTTTTTTAAAGGATGGGCAAAGCAAGTACTGTTGTGGTTGGGATTGGCGTTTATATGCTTCGGATTGGTGAATCCGCAAATAGGCACCGAGCTAGAAACCGTAAAGCGCGAAGGGGTAGATTTGGTATTTGCCATTGACGTGTCTAAAAGCATGCTGGCAGAAGATATTGTGCCTAATCGATTGGAAAAAGCAAAGCGATTGGCAAGCGAACTCATCAATCAATTGGTAAGCGATCGCGTTGGTATTATCGCCTATGCTTCTTCAGCTATTCCGCATTTGCCCATCACAACCGACTATGCCGCAGCGCGTATGTTTTTAGCGTCTTTAGACACCAATATGATTTCCTCGCAAGGAACAGCAATTTCGGCAGCTACTCGTTTAGCAGAAACCTATTTTGATGATGAAAACCAAACCAATAGGGTTGTATGTATTATTTCGGATGGCGAAGATCACGGCAAAGATGCGCTTATGGCTGCCAAGCAAGCCACCGCAGAAGGTATTACCTTTTTTACCGTTGTTGTGGGTACCGAAAAAGGTTCCGTGATTCCAATTAAACAAGGCAATACAGTTTCCTATAAAAAAGATGCAGCGGGTGAAGTGGTAATTACCAAAAGTGATTTTGAACAGATGAAATCCATAGCTAAAGAAACGGACGGACTATTTTTAGAAGGCAACAATACAGAAGCTGTTGTAACAGCGATTATTGATCGGCTAAAAGAAATGGACAAACAAGAGTTTGAAGCCAAACAATTTGTTAAATTCAAAGATCAATTTCAATGGTTCTTGGGAATTGGATTATTTTTGATTGTATTAGATTTATTTTTGTTTTACCGAAAAACCCAATGGTTAAAAAAGCTAAACCTATTTCATGATGCGTAAATTGTTTTGTATTGTTTTTTGGTTCCCGCTGATGGTTGCTGCGCAAGACGAAATGCGCATACAGCAAGCCGAAAATTATATTTTTGAGGGCAATGAAGCCTTCGATGCTTTAAATGGCGTTGAGGCAGAGAAAAACTACCGCCGGGCG
>CATAMV010000127.1 GCA_949487855.1 Bacteroidota bacterium | reverse complement strand
TGAACAGCGTGAATTAAAAAACTTTAAGAAAGTCTTTATAAACCCTGAAATTACAGCATATAGCGGACCTCAAGAAGATTTTAATGAAGGGTGTTTGAGTATTCCAGATATTAGAGAAGACGTAACTCGACTAACTACCATAGAAATTGAGTATTACAATGAAAAATTTGAACAAGTAAAAGAAGAATTTAGTGGCATTTCTTCTAGAATTATTCAACACGAATACGACCACATTGAAGGTGTGCTGTTTACCGATAAGTTAGGTCCACTAAAGAAGAAATTACTCAAAACGAAACTTACACAAATTTCTAAGGGGAAAATTAATCCCGATTACCCCATGCGTTTTCCTAGTAAAAATAGTGTGCGATAATGGACCATAAACGTACAAAACAGCTTAAGGCATTTGACCGTTTATTAACCATTATGGATGAACTCCGTGAGGGTTGTCCATGGGACAAAAAGCAAACATTTCAGTCGCTCCGTCACCTGACTATTGAGGAAACCTACGAACTCAGCGAAGCATTATTAGAGGATGATTTAGATGGCGTTAAAAAGGAATTGGGCGACGTGTTGCTACACATTGTTTTCTATGCCAAAATTGGCAGCGAAAAAAATGCTTTTGACATCGCTGATGTGGCAAATGCTATTTCCGAAAAGCTCATTCAGCGCCACCCACACATTTATGGAGATATATCTGTTGCTGATGAAGAAGAAGTTAAGAGAAATTGGGAGCAGCTAAAACTAAAAGAAGGCAATAAGAGCGTGCTTTCTGGAGTGCCTAAAAGTTTGCCTAGTTTGGTTATGGCAAGCCGTATGCAAGACAAAGCTGCAGGTATTGGTTTTGATTGGGATGCAATTGATGGTGTTAAAGATAAAATTAAAGAAGAACTTCTTGAATTGGAACACGAAATCAAGCAAGACAACAAAGAAAAAATAGAAGCCGAACTTGGTGATGTATTCTTCTCACTTGTGAATTATGCACGCTTTCTAGGGGTCAATCCAGATGACGCGCTTTCCTCCACAAACAAACGCTTTAGAGCACGATTTACAGCAATGGAAACAGCAGCCGCCAAGCAAAATATTGCTTTGGATTCCTTGACCGAAGCACAATGGGAAGAGCTGTGGCAAGAGGCAAAAAAAATGTTGGCTAAGAATTAGTTCTTGTTAAGCTGCTTTATCAAGCGTTTCTTTTCAACGAATTCGTCTAGTCGCTGTTGATGCTTTGCAATATCCGTTTTAACCTTGATTACAATCGGATTCTTCTCTTGATTTTTGCCAAAAAATTGAAGATTGGTTTGAAGCTGAATAATTTCCTGTTTAACTTCTTCAATTCTTCGGTTTAGGGAATGTATTTCTTTGCGTATTACCTCGTCATTTCCTCTCATTCCATCCAGCTTGTTTTGGTAGCTTTTCTGTGTGATTTCTGACTTTGATAATCCTGCGAGTTTGTAAGCCTTTTCTACAATTCGGTTAAACTCATGCTCAATCTTGGATTTGTTTTTTGGTACACGCCCAATGCCGTTCCAGTTCTTTAAAATGGTATCAAGCTCTAGGTTTTTGTCGTTGGTTTCTACTGCTTTTTTTAGCGTGATAAGTAATTTAGATTTTTGCTCAAAACTTTCATGTTCTTCCTTACTTGATTTATTTCTTGTAGCGTCAAGTTTTTCAAAGTATTCATTACAGGCAGTCTTAAAAATTTCCCAGAGTTTTTCACCATCATTTCTGCTTACGGGAAAAGTGTTCTTCCATTCCTTTTGTATAGCAATAATTTTCGGTGTAGTTTCTTTAAAATTTGTTTCAGACTTTAATGCTTCAACTTGTTCAATAAGTGCTTTTCGCTTTTGTGTGTTTTCTGCAAAAATGCGCTTTAGTTGTTTGTAATACTGCGATCGTTTTTTTCGAAATACTTTCGTCGTTTTTTTAAATTCATCCCAAATATCATCTCTTTTTTTTGCTGGGACTTTTCCCAATGCAAAGAACGCTTCACGAAGCCCTTCATAGGTTTTTGTAAATTGATTGATGTTGGTTTTTGATGAAATTTCCGTATTCAACAAATCGTGTATTTGTGTGATTATGGCTTGTTTCTTTATCAAATTTTCTTCAAAGATATCTTCTTGATTTTTAAGAAAATATCTTCGTTTGTCGTGAATAATTTTGGTTGCTGCACTAAAGCGTTCCCATACTTCTTCACTGTGTTCTTTGTCCACAGGTCCAAGCTCGTCCTTCCATTTTTTGTGAAGGTTTTGCAAATGACGAAATGCCTTGGAAATATCTTCCATTGTTGTCAACGCCTCTGCTTGTTCACAGATTTTGAGCTTTTCTTTTAAATTGAATTTGAAATCTAACTCCCGTAAATCTCTATTCAGGTGTAAGAAATCATAAAAATGTCCTACATGATGGTGGTATGTTTTCCAGATATTATTAGCATCCGCCCTAGGGACTTGTCCAGATTCTTTCCAGCGTTTTTGTAAATCTTTAAACTGGTTGTAGGTGGTATTGATATTTTGATCTACGTTAATGAGTCCTTTAAGCTCTTCAATTAACGCTAATCTGTACGTTAAATTTTTCTTTTGTTTTTCTTCTAAGCTACGGTAGTATGTAACTCTGTCAGATTTGTAACGTCTGTAAAGTTCGTTAAATTCTTTTTTTACATCGGGGTTGAAGTAAAATGCATCTGGATTTCCACCTTCTGCCAAAAACGTTTCTTTTTGTTTTGCAGTTTCCTCCGATAATTTGCGGTTAAAAATTTTAACTAATGGCTCAATTGTAGTTTTTAAATGTTGAACGGACTCTGTTTTTATTTTAACTGAAAAAAAATCACATAATTCCTTAAGATCCATTGCTTCAAACTGTTCTGTTTCAACAGTTTTTTGCGTTTGATTTTCAGAATCGTTGTCTGATGCTTCAGAAGCCTCACTTTTAGTATTAGTTGTAGGTGTTTCTTCTACAGTTCCGGTATTAACTTCGTCTTTTTGAGGTGAGTCCTCAGAGATTTCAGAAGCTGTAGTTTCAGTTTCTGGAGTGTGTTTAGAAGTTTGTTCACTTACGGTCTCTTCGTTCGCCTGTGGCGAATCGTTGTCGGTATGTTCCAACATAGTCATGATTTTAAAATCATGTCGAATATACAATTTATAGTATTCGGGTCAAAAAAATTAAGGGTTCCATAATTTCCATGAAGCCTCAGCTTGCCCAATTAGCATTCGTTGACCATTGGAAACTGTTGCGCCATGAGATGCACCGGCTTTCATAAAAGCAGTTTCAGCCGGATTGTATATCAAATCGAATAATACATGTTTTGCTGTAAGCATACTGTAGTCTAATTCTGGTTTTTCGTCAATGTTTGGGAAAGTACCCAAAGGCGTACAGTTTACAATTAGTTTATGCGTGTTCATAGTAGCTGCAGTTACTTCATGATATACTATGGTATTTGCTGCATTTTTTCTCGAAACATATTGGGTTCGGACACCCAATTTTTGAAGGGCATATATAACGGCTTTTGAGGCTCCACCAGTTCCCAGAATTAGTGCATTTGTAATGTTTTCGTGTAGTAATGGCACAATACTGTCCTTAAAACCGATGTAATCGGTGTTGTAGCCTTTAGTTTTGCCACCTGGCTGAAAAACAATTGTATTCACAGCCCCAATTACTTTTGATACTTCATCCAAATCATCTAAAAACGGCATAACCTCTTGTTTGTATGGAATGGTTACGTTCATGCCGCGTAAATGTGGCGTGTTTAGTATTTCATTAAAATTGTCGAGATGGGGTAAATCAAAATTTTCGTAACTACAATGAAGTAGCTTTTCGTGTTGAAACTTTTCTGTAAAATAGGACCTTGAAAAGGAGTAATCTATATCTCGACCAAGAAGTCCAAAACGCTGTCTATTTTTTTCGCTCATAATAATCCAAAACAAATACAATTAATAAACCAATAAGCCCCCAAAGAATCGTCCAAAAAAGGGTTTTTTCATGCATGTATGTTTCCAAATTTACTACACGGTTAGTGGGCCAAAGTATGAATAATGAACCAAATACAAACCCTATGATTGCAGCTTGTAACTCGTCATTGGCTTTTTGTTGAATGCGATGGATAAGCGAAGATAAACCACTGATGCCAACTACTGATCCTGCTAAAAATACACCAAATATAAGCGCATAGTGAGGGTCTTTTGAAGTCAATTCTACAGCTAAAAAAGGAGAAACAATCCATCTACCAAAACCATTTACTGCATCTACTAAAAGAAAGGTGTAATTACCCATAAGGATAAGTAAAAACGAACCGGAAAGGCCTGGTAATATCATGCCAATTATACTAATAACTCCACACAAAAACACATAAATCAAAGATGCATTTTGCTCTGAGGGTGATAAATAACTTAGGCAAACACCTACTGCAAGTCCAACAAGCGCAAACACTATTGTCTTAGGTTGCCATGAGGAGTAATCTCGGTAAAGTAAAATTGCAGACGCCAACACCAACCCAAAGAAAAGAGCCCATACATGATGCGGGTATGTGTTTAAGGCAACGTCTAAAATTAATGAAAGTGTAAAATAACTGACAATTATACCCAATAATAAGGTTACTAAAAATGCCCCATTGATATACTGCCAAAACGATCGAAAACGCCCTCGAAACAACAAATAGATTGCCTTAAAATTTAATCGTTGGAAAGAAAAAATAAGTTCTTTGTAGAAACCTGTAACCACTGCCACGATACCTCCTGAAACTCCAGGAATCTTATTGGCAATTCCCATAGCAATTCCCTTAAGCATTAGTAATGCATAGTCAGAGTAGGATCGGTTATTCATTCGATTTTTCTTTTGCTTAAACGCTCTAAGAAAAACAACAAAACTAGCCCAAACAAAAAGGCACATATCGCAAAAACCACTTGGTTTCTTTCGTAAGTTAAATCTGGAAAAACTGCAACAGAAGTTAGCGGTACAAGCTCACCGTCACTATTGGTATAATACTGGGTTGTCTGTTTCCATGGCCAAACTTTATACAATGAGCCTAACAAAAATCCAATCATAGTTGCCAGCACCATATTTTTATATGTGGTGTAAAGCCAACGAAGAACTTTTGCAAAAACTTTTAACCCTACCAAACCACCACTTGCCATAACGGCAAAAACGACTAACCCCTCAAGCTGAAATGCTTTAATTTGCGCAACGGCATCTAAAGCAGTACCATAAGCTCCTAATAAAATGAGGATAAAAGCACCCGAAATGCCCGGGAGTATCATGGCAATAACGACAAGCATACCACAAAAAAACAAATACAATAAATTTTCAGAGCCTTGACTTGGAGCAATCAACCCGATGCCAAAAGCAACAATCCCACCTGATAATAACAATAACATTGATGTTGTATTCCAGTTTGAAACCGAGTTTTTTAACACAAAAGCACTACTTAAAATAAGTCCAAAAAAGAATGCCCAAAGTGGAATGGGGTAGTGTGTAAGAAGCCACGAAATACCGCTTGTGACTAGTAAAATACTGGTGCTAATTCCAAATGTAAGTGCGAATAAAAAAGTACCGTCTAATTTGGCCCAAGCATTTTTCCGATTAGTAGTAAAAAGTTGAAGTACAAGTGAAAGGGAAACATTATCGATCGCACTTATAAGTCGCTCGTAAATATGGGTAATCAGTGCAATAGTACCACCTGAAACACCGGGTACAACATCTGCTGCGCCCATGGCTATTCCTTTTATGTAGGTGAGTAGGTGTTGTTTTTGCTCCTCTTTCATTTTGCAAGAGAGTTATTGAATTGTAAAACTACACAATAGCTACAAACAAACTACGATTGCGTTAAGGTATCTTTTACCAATGGTGAAGTTTTTGAAGTAGGAAATGTTTCGTAAAAAACATCAAGATCTTTAGGATTTATGGAGTATGCATTTTTCAAAAAGAAAGATGCTTCACTTGCCTTGGCTTGCATCATGTAAAACCCTGCCAACATATAGTGCAATTGGCTGTTTTCTGGATGAAACTCTATTCCCTGACGCAATGCCTTAATTCCACTATCGTATTCTTGCATTTGCAGTAAAACTTGCGACCAATCCAACCAAGTTTGTATTTCGTAATTTCCTAAATTAACCAAACGCTCATAGGCCAAGTTTGCTTCTTCCATAAAGCCTAATGCCTTATTTGCTTGCGCATAATACCTCCAATATCGTACATGTGTGTTGTCAATTTTCACAGCTTTTCTAACATAGTGCAATACCTTCGCATATGCATTTTTATGCATGTAGAACTCGCATAACGAAATCCAGCCTTTATCTAATAACGGATCCTCATGGATGGCTTTTTTAATAAACTTAACTCCTAAAGTATCATTACCCAATTTCAAATGACACTCGCCAATGCGCAACAATGCAAAGGCAGTTGGATCATCTATGGTGAGCGTAACTTCGTAATGATTTATAGCTTCGTTGTACCTTCCAAGATGTTCTAAGGCTTTTCCCAGTTCGAGGTATGCGCCAATAAAGCAGTCGTCACAAATAATAGCAAAATCAAAAGATGTAATGGCTTCTTCATACATCTTCTTTGCTAAATATTGCCTGCCCAATTGATGCCATGCAACTTCGTTGTATGGATCTTTGTTCAAGAATTCATTCATGTAAGTGATGGCTCCATCAGTATCTTTTAACGACTCAAAACAGTAAATAATGTTATAAAGCGAATGATTGTCAGTTACTTCCGCTTCTAAACACTTAATGAAGTACTCTTTTGCCATAAAATACTCGTCAAGATGTAAATACTCCATGGCCAACAGAGAGTGAAACTCATACTTAAAACTACTGTAGGACAACCCTTTTTTTAGACTTTCAATAGCTTCTTGGTGTTGATTCGATTTGGATTGAATTACGGCCATATGCTGGTATGCATATTCGTTAAATGGCTCAAGAGACAATAGATTATCCAGTAATAATGTTGCTTCATCGAAAGTATTAGTTAGAATATAATATTCCACTAGTAATAGGGTAAGCTCTGTAGACTCTGGATGCTGACTAAGCCCTACCTCAATGGCTTTTTTTGCCATACTCAAATTAGCGGTATCTATATAATACTGGCCAATTTCCTCAAATTCTGTAGCATCAAAAAACTGGATTTCATTTGTTTTGAGCATTAGCTCGAAACGTGAAACGGCTTGTTCTGAAAAATCACCAAATTGAAAATCCATACGCAATTATATTTTATAAATCTACATATAGATTTATTTTGACCGTTATCGAAAACGTACAATTTTCAACAAAGTAATCAACAGTTCAAATCGTCAAGTACGTGTAAGATTTTTTTGCAGGCGTATTTTATTTGTGTTTTGCTAATGGTGAGCGGAGGTGAAATACGGACTGCTTTTGGTTCAAATAATAGGAAAAACAATAACACTCCGTTTTCAACAGCTTGTTTCACAAGTTGTTGTGTGGCCTCTGGTGAGTCCATTATCAGAGCTAACATCAACCCTTTTCCTCTAATTTCTTTTATTTTATTGTGGATAAGTAATGATCGAAAAAGTTGTTCTTTTTCTAATGTTTCTGCCATCAAATTACTGTTTAAAACAGTAGAAAGTGTTGCTCTGCATGCAGCTGCTATGACTGGATTACCACCAAAAGTTGTAATGTGTCCTAGCGAAGGGGCTTCTTTGAGTTGTGCCATATGATGCTGGGATGCAATAAACGCACCCACTGGAAGGCCACCCCCGAGGCCTTTTCCAGTCACTAAAATATCTGGCACTATGCCATGGTCCATAAAGGCAAACAATTTTCCAGTTCTACCCATTCCAGGTTGAATTTCGTCTAAAATCAGTAAGGCACCAACTTCTTCACAGCGTTTTTTGATGTGGATTAAATACTTTTTTTTGGGCTGAATAAATCCTGCACCCCCTTGAATGGTTTCTAAAATTACCGCTGCGGTTTTTGTGGTAATCCGATCAATAGCATCAAAATCATTAAAATCTATAAAAAGTGTACCTGGAATTAATGGACGGTATGCACTTTTTCTTTCTTCGTAACCCATAACACTCATAGCACCCATTGTGTTTCCGTGATAGGCATTTTTGGCGGCAACGATTTCAGAACGTCCCGTTACCCGTTTTGCTAATTTAAGTGCACCTTCTATTGCCTCTGTTCCTGAGTTGGTTAGGTATGTGGTGTCTAAAGGATTTGGCAAGCTGTCCGCTAATAATTTTGAGAGCAATACAGGTTCTTTTTGCACAAACTCACCATAAACCATAACGTGCATGTACTTTCGCAGTTGTTTTTTTATGGCGCGCACCACCTTTGGATGCCTATGTCCCAAACTACATGCTGATACGCCTGCAACCAAATCCAAATATCGTTTTTTGTTTTGGTCATATAAATAGCAGTCTTTCGCACGAATAATTTCTATTCCCATTGGATAGGGAGTTGTTTGCGCTTGATACTTTTCAAATAATGCCGCAAATTTTTGCATAGCGATTATTGTTTTTGCTTTATGGGAACTTTTTTCAACTTGGGCACCATTTGCACCGAAAAGGGTTCCAAATCTATTCCGTCAAAAAGATCTTCCTTTTTATAGATGCGTTCATCTTTTCGCCACGAAAAACCCAATAGTTGACGTGTATTTGCTGGAAGTTCCTCGGGTGGGTAAACGATTCCATCTGGATCAGTAAAAAACGTAACTTTATCTATGGCACTTTCTTCAAAAGTAAGGCGTAAGGCACTGCAAATAGCCTTATCTATTCCCACAAGATCTAGGGTTTCGTCGTCATACAAATAGTAAACCATTTCTGTATTTTGAATTACATCTACGGTTTCTAAACTTTTACCGCTAAATTTCCCTTTTAATTGCAATCCTTTAATTTGATTAAAATTGGCAATGTCAAGTGTATCTTGCTCAACAACAAATGCATTGTTGTAAATCAATAATGAATCCAAGACTTCCTTTTCCATGTCAATGGTCAAATGAATCTCGTCGCCTGTCATCTGACTCTCATCCGTCCACAAAATAGGATTTCTTTCAGCGATTTCTTTCGGAGTCAAAAACTGCAATTCTTTATCGTTCATAGGCCGTCTAATGAGTCTAGCACGTCCGTTTTTTTGATTGAAATGAATAGAGTCTGTTTTTCCACTAAGGTCTTCTTTAAAAATTCGTACATCGTGAAATCCACGAAGTATTCGTTCTTCTGTTGGCCCAGTAGCAATGAGGGTGTCAGCATGAATAAATAGCGAGTCTTGTTCTACTAAATTAATAGCTACTGCTTTGTGCGTAACCATCGCTGAATCGATAGCTTTAAAAACTTGACCGTAATTTCCAGTAAGAAAAGTATTGTTTATGGTATCCTTAATTCGAATGTTTTGCGTGGCAGCGGCATACTGTTTCGCGTCGTCAAAGTAGATGCTATCTCCAATGATATTTCGATCATTGTAATCTATAGACGCCTCTTTTTTAAAATAACCTAATTTGCGTTCGGTGTCATAAAATCCTTCTTTGCAATGTATCACATAATCTTCTCCAACAATTGTTGTTTTTCCATAAAAAAAAGCATGTTTACTATCGGTATAAAAATCCATACGTGAAGACGTTAACCTAAAGTCTGGATTAGTTATTACAACTTGATTTTCAAACTGATATTTTTTGTTTTCTGAAATATAGGTTCCACGCTTGCTCGTGATGGTAGTTAGGCTATCATAGACCGTTCCATTAGAAGGATAAAATGCTTTATCTGCAATACGATCAAAGTAGAGCGTATCTGTTTTGAGCAACATTTCCTTGTTGTCAAGGACTACATCTTCTTTAGCAACTGCCAATTTAGTTTTTCCATCATAGTTAACCAGTTTGCTTGTAAGCACTAAACTATCTCCCTGTTGAACACGAACGTTTCCTATGGCGTTAAACCTATTTTCGGACTTGTAAAAAAAAGCTTTATCGGACCATATGTCCATGCCTTGGTGTACTAAATGTACCTGTTGGGTAGCACTTTTTGTTAAAATATTTGCACCTGGAAAATTTTCTTGGTCTAACTGAAAAGACCCTGCTTTTCGTATTTCAATTTCTTGTTCTTGCGCACTCAAACCAAACGAAAAAAGCAACAATAAGCAAGAGTGGAATACGACTTTCATGAGAGTTTATTCAGAGCGAAAAATGGTTTGAGTTCGATCTGGACCAACAGAAACTATTCGTATTGGAGTTTGCACAAAATCTTCGATAAAAGCGACATATTCATTGAAAGTGTCCGGAAGTTCGTTTTCACTTCTCATTGCTGTTAAGTCTTCTTTCCAACCTCTTATGGTGGTGTATTGCGGCGTCACTTCATCGGTATTTAAAGAATAGGGTAGGTGTTGAATGATTTCCCCTCTGTATGCGTATGCGGTACATACCTTAAGCTCATCAAATCCAGAAAGTACATCGCCTTTCATCATCATCAGTTGGGTAACACCATTGATTTCTACGGCGTACTTCAAGGCTACTAAATCAAGCCATCCACAACGACGCGACCTTCCTGTAGTAGCACCAAATTCGTGTCCAACACGTCCCATGGTTTCACCTACTTCGTCTAAAAGTTCAGTAGGAAAAGGACCGCTTCCAACACGGGTTGTGTACGCTTTAAAAATCCCAAAAACCTCACCAATTCTATTTGGAGCAATACCTAGCCCAGTGCACGCTCCCGCTGCAGTTGTGTTAGAAGAGGTTACAAAAGGATAGGTGCCAAAATCAATATCCAATAGCGAACCTTGAGCGCCTTCTGCCAAGATGTGTTGCTCGTTTTGTTGTGCAACACGAAGATATTCTTCGCTATCAACAAAGGCTACTGCCGATTTTAAATACGTTATCGCTTCAAAAAACGCAGCTTCTAAATCTTCCATCGAAAACTCTAAAGAGACGTTCATGTTTTTTATCATGGTCAAGTGCTTGTCTCGAAGTGCAGTATATTTCTCTTTCCAATTCGAAAGTTCAATGTCCCCAATACGAATACCATTTCGACCTGTTTTGTCCATATAAGTTGGTCCAATTCCTTTTAGTGTTGAACCAATTTTGGCTTTTCCTTTTGCTAATTCTGATGCTGCGTCCAACAGGCAGTGTGTAGGCAAAATCAGATGTGCTTTTCTAGACACTAATAATACTTCGTTAATGTTGATGTTAAAAGGAGCTAAGTTGTCCAGTTCTAGCTTGAAAATTACAGGATCAATCACAACTCCATTGCCAACCAAATTAATTGCCTTAGGGTGAAAAATCCCCGAAGGAATGGTGTGTAAAACGTGCTTAATTCCTTCAAATTCAAGTGTGTGTCCTGCGTTGGGTCCGCCTTGAAAACGCGCAATGATGTCGTACTTTTTGCTAAGTACGTCAACAATTTTACCTTTTCCTTCGTCGCCCCACTGTAAGCCTAGTAGTAAGTCAATGGCCATGAATGGTTATTATTTAGTTGATTTTTTTTTAGTGCCGTAAAAATACAAGGAGTGTGCGTGTATATCAATATCAAAAACTTCTTCTATGGTTTGTTTTATTGCTTGAATACGAGGATCGCAAAACTCTTTTACATCACCAGTGTCGGTTAGAATTACGTGATCGTGTTGTTTGTCAAAATACGATTTCTCGTATTGGGCGTGTTGCAGTCCAAATTGATGCTTGCGCACCAACCCACAAGCTAAAAGTAACTCAATGGTATTGTAGAGTGTGGCACGACTTACACGATAATTTTTGTTCTTCATTTTAATGTAAAGCGATTCGATATCAAAATGCTCATCACTCAAATATATTTCTTCGAGAATAGCAAAGCGTTCGGGTGTTTTCCGATGCCCATTGCTATCCAAAAACTGGACAAATACATTTTTTACTATTTCGAATTCTTTTTTCATTTAGATAAAGCCAAAAAACAAAGATACGTAACCGATTTTAATCCCGTACAACTTTGTCAATTCCAGTGACTTTTTCTAACTTTTTAATTAGCATGTATAGTGTTGCTGCGTGACGCACATGTAGTTTGATATCTCCTGTAAATGTGCCGTTTTCGGTATCAAAATTAATTTGTTTGATGTCCACGTTATGTGCATTAGAAATTAAATTAGTGACTTCATTAACAAGCCCCAGCCTATCTATCCCCGAAAGACGTATAATTCCAGTGAAAAATCCTTTAGATGAATCTACCCAATGAGCACTAACAATTCTGTATCCGTAGTTGGAGTGGAGGCTAATGGCATTAGGACACTCGTTTTTGTGTACTTTGATTCCGTCGTTGATTGATACAAATCCAAAAACGTCATCTCCTGCTATGGGATTGCAACATGGGCTTAATGTATAATCGAGAGTTTCTTTGTTTTTACCAAAAACCAACATGTCATAAAAAGATGAAATCTGACCCGTATTTACATCTTTTTGTTTTGACTTATCTGACGGACGACGCTTCAGGAACTGCCATAGCCGACTGTTTTGCTCAGCAGCGAATTTTTTCAGCATTTTATTGTCAATCGTCCCAATTCCAATGCGGTAATACAAATCTAAACTGGTTTTGAGTTTGAAATGTGATACCATTGCATTGATAATGCGGTCATTAAATTTAAATTTCATTTGGCGCAATTTCCGCCTTAAGAGTTCCTTTCCTTCTTCAGCAATTTCTCTTTCTTCTGATCTAAGCGCAGCTCTAATAGCGGAACGTGCTTTTGATGTAATTACAAAGTCAAGCCAATTGGAATTTGGTTTGGCAGTTTCGGAAGTAATGATTTCAACTTGATCACCACTACTAAGTGTTGAATTCAAGGGAACAATTCTTCCGTTAATTCGCGCACCTCTTGTTTTTTCACCCACCTCACTGTGAATAGCAAATGCAAAATCAACTGGCGTAGCCCCTTTAGGAAGTGATTTTAAATCTCCCTGTGGAGTAAAGACAAAAATTTCGCTGGCATATAGATTGAGCTTAAATTCTTTTACAAAATCAACGGCATCCGTGTCTTGAGATTCTAAAACTTCACGAAGCCTGTTAAGCCAAAGCTCCATGCCTCCTTCGTCCTTATTTCCATGCTTATATTTAAAATGTGCTGCATATCCTTTTTCGGCAATTTCATGCATACGCTCCGATCGAATTTGAACTTCAATCCACTTTCCTTCTGGACCAACAACCGTAATGTGCAATGCTTCGTATCCTGTAGATTTTGGTGAAGAAATCCAATCTCGAAGACGCGTGGGATTGGGTTGAAAATGATCGGTTACGATAGAATAAATTTTCCATGCCAAAAATTTCTCTTGTTTTGGAGTGGACTTGTAAATGATACGCACAGCAAACCGATCAAAAACCTCATCAAATTTTTTATTTTTTAGTTGCATTTTCCTGCGAATAGAAAAAATACTCTTAAACCTTCCCTCCGTTTTAAACCTTATGCGCTCTTTTGTTAAATGATTTTGAAGCTGTTCCGTAAAGCTATTTATATAATCTACTTGCTCGTCTTCGCTTTCTTTTATTTTTTTTTCAATTGCTGTAAAAACATCCGGTTCAGTGTATTTGAGCGCCAAATCTTCGAGTTGTGTCTTTATGTTGTACATCCCAATTCGATGCGCTAAAGGGGCATAGATATAAAGGGTCTCAGAAGCAATACGCACTTGTTTTTCCTCTGGCATAAACTCCAGAGTCATCATGTTATGGAGTCTATCCCCAATTTTAATAAGTATAACCCGAACATCATCGTTCATGGTTAACAACATCTTTTTGAAGTTTTCTGCTTGTACTGAAACGCGTTTGTCTTTACTTAATTTTGATATTTTAGTAAGTCCATCGACAATTTTGGCAACATTTTTACCAAACATAAGCTCAATGTCGGCTAGTGTTAATGAAGTGTCTTCTACAACATCGTGTAAAAGTGCAGCTGCAATAGAAGTTGCGCCTAGTCCTATTTGGTCTGCAACTATTTGGGCTACAGCAATTGGATGTAATATATAGGGTTCTCCGCTTTTTCTTCGTTGCTCTTTGTGTGCATCAACGGCTGTTTCAAAAGCTAATCGAATGAGTTTTTTATCTGCGGGTGATAACGATAAGTACGTATTACGCAGCAAGTTCTTGTACTCTTGTGCAATACGTGCGTTTTCAGTAATCTCTTTCGTTGACATCTGTTAAAGATACAAAAATTAGCAATTCCGTTGACGAACTGCTTCATAGGCCAAAACTGCAGTTGCAACGGAAACATTCAGAGAATCTACATGCCCAAGCATGGGTATTTTTATTGCTTGTATTTCTTGTTGACGCCAAAAGTTACTTAAGCCTTTTGCTTCGCTTCCCATTACAAATGCTGTTGGTTTTGTGTAGTCTCCCTTTGTGTAAACAATGCTTTTTTGAAGCGTTGCAGCATAGGATAAGATGTTGTTTTTGATAAGAAAACGCTTCGCTTCTTCATTGGTGCACACAAAAATACGGGACGAAAAAAACCCCCCAACACTTGAGCGAATCACATTTGGATTATGAATGTCTGTATGTTCTTCTGTGATAAGCACCGCATCCACACATGAAGCATCTGCTGTTCTCAAAATAGCACCAAGGTTACCAGGCTTTTCAATCGATTCTAAAACAAAGATTAATGGATTCTTTCTTTTAGGTTGCCAAGATCCTAACACATCGTTTTTTTGTTTAACAATTCCTACAATGCCTTCTGTACTATCCCGGATTACCATTTTTCGATATACATTTAATGAAACCGTGGTTACATCAAATTTGGTATTAAATTGACTAATCCATTTGTTAAATTCCAATTTTTCAAAAATTTCAGGACACCAAAAAATAGCAGAAACAGTATAGTCTGACAATTGGGACAACTGTAATTCACGCCTTCCTTCAACCACAAATTCTTTCTTTTCAGTTCGAATCCTTGCTTTTGACTGCAATAAAATAAATGCTTTGATAACAGGGTTTTGAGGACTTGAAATATGTTTCATCAATATCAAATTATTAGTTATTAAAATTTTAATGAGTTTTAACAATTTTTAGCAAAACGAAAAAAAATGTTTTACATTTACGCTCAATTTTAAAATCAACCACAGCGTGTTAACATCAGTTATTATAGATGATGAGGCACGCAATATCGCACTTTTATCGTATTATTTAGAAAAGTATTGTCCAAATATCAAGCTTGTTGCATCTTTTTCAAAAAAGGGAAAAGCCGTTGAGCATCTAATTTCCAATAAACCCGATATTTTATTCTTAGACATCGTACTTGACCAAGGTAGTGGTTTTGATATTCTAGATGAAGTAGGGTATGATGATATGCAAGTGGTTATGTGTACGGCTCATGATGAATTTGCCCTTCGAGCCATTCGATATCAGGTTGTTGATTATCTTCTAAAACCTATTGAAATTCAAGATCTTATAGCAACTGTTGAAAAAGTTGTAAATAAACTACAAAACACAAATGTTAAGCAAGTATTTGATGCTCAGATTCTCTCACAGTTTAATGGTAATTCACCAAAAATTTTACAACGATTTGCCACATCAGATAGGTTTTCGATTGATTTAATCGCTGTAGATGATATCATATGTATTGAAACGCATAAAGGCAAGGATAAAACGGAAGTAGTGCTAAAAAGTCACAACAAAAATGAGTTTATACTTGCAAACGTATCTATTCAAGAAGCTGAGAAAAAACTAAAACCATCCAAAACATTCTTTCGTGTAAGCCGAAGTACTTTGGTTTGTATTACCGCCATAAAATCAATTTTGAGAAATGTACAATACACTATTGTTATGTCTAACGAAAAGAAAATTTTTATATCTAGAAAAGGGTATAAGGCACTGCTTGAATTTATTGAAAAAACTTTCGAAACAAAGGTTTAGCTTTTTTATTGACGTTAGCTTTAGTATTTTTGTGATATTATGGCCACAAAAATTTCACTTACAGACCAATTTATCGACTTAGAACACGAACACGGTGCTCACAATTATCATCCGCTACCCGTTGTTTTGGATAAAGGTGAAGGTGTTTATTTGTGGGATGTAGAGGGCAATAAGTATTTCGATTTTTTATCGGCCTATTCAGCCGTTAATCAAGGACATTGTCATCCTAAAATTATACAAGCATTACAAGATCAAGCCCAGCAGCTATGCTTGACTTCACGTGCGTTTCACAACAGCTCATTTGGTCCATTTGCGGCATTTATAACAGCATATTTTGGTTTTGATAAAGTCCTTCCCATGAATTCGGGAGCGGAAGCCGTAGAAACGGCTATCAAAATTGCACGAAAATGGGGAGTGAAAAAAAAGGGAATTCCACAAGAGCAAGCCCAAATTGTAGTTTGTCATGGTAACTTTCATGGTAGAACTACAACCATCATTTCGTTTTCTGACGACCATGTTGCTAAAAATGATTTTGGTCCTTACACTCCTGGATTTATATCCATACCACATAACGATATAAAAGCACTTGAATCGGCTTTTACTTCAAACAAAAATATCGTGGGTTTCTTAGTGGAACCTATCCAAGGGGAGGCAGGAATTTTCACTCCCGATGAAGACTATTTAAGAAATGTTCAGCAACTGTGTAATGATCACGATGTTCTTTTTATTGCAGATGAAATTCAAACGGGTATTGCAAGAACAGGGTCTTTATTGGCAGTTTGCGGTAACTGTAATTGTGAGTCATCTTGCATGCGTCAACCCGATACATTTGCAGCTCCTGACGTCTTGATATTAGGAAAAGCTATTAGTGGTGGTGTTTATCCTGTTTCGGCTGTGTTAACAAATCATGCTATTATGGATGTCATTCAACCCGGTGAGCACGGTAGTACATTTGGAGGCAATCCCATTGCGGCTTCAGTTGCTACTGCAGCACTGAATGTGGTAAAAGAGGAAAATCTTTCTCAGAATGCACGCAAACTCGGGCAGCTCTTTCGCAATGCAATGAATGAATACATCAAATCAAGTGAAATTGTTACACTTGTTCGTGGTAAAGGTCTTTTAAACGCAATTGTTATTAATGATTCCCCTGAAAGCGATACTGCATGGAATATCTGTTTGGCTCTTAAAGAAAATGGCTTACTGGCAAAGCCCACCCACGGGAATATTATTCGCTTCGCACCTCCGCTGGTAATGTCTGAAGACGAACTATTCTCCTGTATTGATATTATAATCAAAACATTGAGCACTTTTGAGCCAAACTAAATGCGATGGATTTAATCTATCTCGATAACGCTGCAACTACACCTATTTTTCCACAGGTAGTGGAAGCTATGCAAGAAACGATGATCCTGCATTTTGGCAATCCATCGTCTATTCATGCTGCGGGTCGAGCTGCAAAAGCTAGAGTTGAATCAGCAAGGAAGTATATAGCAAAAGAATTAGGTGTATTACCACAAGAAATTATTTTTACTTCTGGAGGAACAGAAGGCGATAATACAGTATTGCAATGTGCCGTACACCAATTGGGAATTAAGCACATTATCAGTTCTCCAATCGAGCATCACGCGGTTCTACATCCATTAGAACACTTGGAAGCACAAGGCTTGATTAAACTTTATATGGTAAAAATTTTGCCAAATGGACTCCCCGATATAAACGATTTAGAGCGTTTACTTTCTGAAATTCCAGCACAAAAGCTGGTGAGTTTGATGCACGTAAACAATGAAGTTGGCTCCGTTTTGGATATTGAAATAGTTGGCAATCTTTGTCAAAAACACAATGCTCTTTTTCACTCTGACACCGTACAGTCTATTGGGCATTTTCCACTTCGTTTGGGCGAATTACCAATTGACTTTGCAGTTGCCTCGGCACATAAATTTCATGGCCCAAAAGGGATTGGTTTTATTTATGTTCGCAAGCAAACAGGTTTAGGTGCTTTGCTTTTGGGTGGTTCTCAAGAACGCGGTATGCGTGCTGGAACTGAAGCTGTTCACAACATTGTTGGAATGGAAACGGCACTGCGCTTATCATACGAAACAATGGAGGCAGACACTGCGAAATTGAAAGAACTCAAAGCATACTGTATCCACCAATTGAAAGAGGTATTGCCAGGTACTGTTTTCAATGGTGCATGTGCCGATATGAAGCATAGCACACATACTATAGTTAACGCACGTTTCGCTATTGATGAGAAAAAAGCACAATTATTAGCCTTTCATCTTGACTTGCAGGGCATTTGTTGTTCAAAAGGAAGTGCTTGCCAGTCGGGTAGTGAATCAGGGTCACATGTATTACAAACATTGCTTACTCCTTTAGAGAACAAATCTCCATCATTACGGTTTTCATTTTCAGCACATAATACAATTGCGGAAGTAGATACGTTGGTAGATATACTGGCTAAACACGCCAATAGTTAAAACCTTGCGCTTAGCTTTACATTAAACACACGTGGTGTCATGTAGTTTGGGATACCAAATTGCCGTTGGGTATATACATCGCGAACCCAAGTATTGGTAATAGCGTTTTGTACATCAAACACATTTATTATTTCAACACCAATTTGAACTTCATCAAAACTTTTGAAGGTATTTCTGAAACGTTTGTCATCTTTAATTACGTATAAGAAACCAATATCAGCACGTTTATAGTCGCGAAGTCTATTTTGGTAATTATACGGATCAGCATAACTAGGCGATCCTCCCGGTAAACCCGTATTATAGACCAAATTTAAATTCATTTTTAAAAAAGGCATTCTTGGCACAAAGTCCTGAAACAACATAGCAAATTTTAGGCGTTGATCGTTTGGTCGTGCAATTTTACCTCTGTCATCTTGGTTTTCTTGAGCTTTCAAAAGACCCAAACTTATCCAAGACTCTGTGCCAGGAACAAACTCTCCGTTAAGACGCATATCTAATCCATATACCCATGCTTCAGCATTGTTTTGAGCCAAATACCTAATGCGAACATTTTCCAACGTGTAGGGGTTTACATCCCACAAATACTTGTAATAGGCAGCTGCTTGAAACACAAAAGGCCTATTCCAAAGAGTAAATTTTCGATCATGACTGGTAACTAAATGAAAAGACTTTTGAGGCTTTACTTCAGGATTTATGTTTCCATTCCTGTCTCTTAGTTCTCTGTAAAATGGGGCTTGTGTATAGCTTCCAAGCGATATGCGTGATACCACATTTGGATTGTTTGTAGGTTGCAAACTCAGTTGAAAGCGAGGGCTGAAAAATGTGCTGCCAGAGTTACTAAAATTTGATAATTTCCAATGGTGTAAACGCACACCTGCTGATAGCCATGCTACACTATTTCGTAATAAAAATCGATTGTTCCATTGCAAGTACCCTGAGATTCTATTAAGCGTGCTTTGCTGAGTTGCTCTAATGTTATTGAACAGCTCTAACGGACCCTCAAAGGGTTTATACGGCTGGTTATTTTTCGCCATAAGCGCTGGCGGACGAATGGAAAATCCAGCTGAATCAACTTTTTCCCATTCTACAATACGGTCATGAATGTCTTCAGATTTTAGCTGAACCCCCCAGCGTAATTCGTACTTTTTACGTTGATGTTTTCCTGCAATTTCCACTGAAGTGATTAATGCGTCAAAGTCGTTTCTGCCGTGGGTGTGCTGACTTCCAACGCCTTCGGCAAAAGAAATACTACCCAAGTCTTCAGATCCAATTTCGTTACTCGGAGAACCCAATAAATACTGTGCTAATATGTCAAAATACTCTTGTTCTTTTGTGTGATAAACAGAAGTAGTGAGTGTGTATTTTGTTTCTTCATTTGGCTGAAAAGTAGTTTTAATTGCACCTAAAGAGGTTTGATATACATCTTTTTCTTCGCCGCTGTAATACACTAAAAGTGCACGAGGTTCGGCAATGGTTCCAAAATTTGTTTGTCTTGTTTGAGGTGCGTAATTATAGTCATTTCTAGATATTGACCCTAAAAATTGAAACTTCCAAGACTGTTTTTTTTGAAAGGTAATAAAGGTTTGAACATCAGCGAAAGTAGGTCGATACTGCGCGCTGGTTTCCTTTTGATTTACAAGAAGTTGGTTGTCGCGATAACGCGCCCCTATAATTGCCGACCAATTGTTTTTTGCTGTGCTATAGCTTATGCTACCTCCAAGCAGACTGGCATCAATACTCGTTTCGGTTTGAGTAGGTGTTTTATAGGTGATGTCTAATACCGAAGATAACTTATCTCCGTAACTTGCTTCAAATCCACCCGCCTTAAAAACGACTTTTTGGATAAGATCTGGGTTTAGAAAACTTAATCCTTCTTGTTGACCAGCCCTGATAAGTGTAGGTCGATATACTTCAATGCCATTAACGTAAACCAAATTTTCATCATAATTTCCACCTCGAACAGCGTATTGTGTACTTAATTCATTGTTAGAATTCACTCCAGGCAGGCTTAACAATAGGTTTTCAACCCCAGCATTAGCTCCTGTAATACTTCGTATGGTTTTAGGGGAAAGAACAGTTACACCGCGAACGTTTGCAGAACGGTTCCCTTGCACGACAACTTCACCAATTTGTTCTGTTTTGGTATTCATCACAGGGTGGAGTTCGTTAAAGGTGTTTGGCTCTAGGTTAATAGATAAAGATACTTTCTTGTGTGAAATATGAGAGAATTTAACTTCTATTTGCTCATTTGAAGGAATTACAAGCCTGTAAAATCCGTTTTCGTTTGTGGTAGTACCCACACCCACACTTGTGGTAATGGTTACAAATGGGATGGGTTGTTTATTTGTATTTGTAATAACCCCCTGAATTGTAGTGTTTTGTGCAAATACTCCCAAGGAACACAGCAAAAACGACATTACTACGATAGGTTTTTTCATTCTTTACGGTAAAACGTTGCTTCAAATGTAGTATTGTTACCCGCTTTATCCCAAACAATTAGCTTTAAATTATGCTTTACTTGCGAAAGTTTTATGGGATCTTTAAAACGAAACTTTAACGCATTCTTTTTTTGTTCGTACTCAAACAAAATCCAATTTCCGTTTAGGTACCCTTCGTAACGATCAATACCAGTGCCAACATCTTTTATTGTAAAGCGAATATCTTTTTCTAGCGAAATCCATCTATTATGGATGTTTTTTTGATCTATAATGGTGGGCGGGATGGTGTCTTGGAGTACCGCAATTGATCCTGTACTTTTCAGTTTCGCGGTAAATTTACCGTAGCGATTTCTCTTTGTTACATATTCCCAGCGATTAGATTTTTTTAGGGCAAGATATTCTCCTTTAAGCGTGTCCTTTTTTTCAAATGTAAGTTCAAATGGTTTGTTATAATACGCGTATTGATTTACTATTTTTAGGGTGTCGTTATCCATATAGATATCAAGTGGTGTAGCTTCGCTAAAGGTATCGGCATCAAAATACAACGTAGCGTCATCAAATTCAATGAGATAATCTCTCTTTGGATCGATTTTCTTTCCTTTTTGAGGAAGCTTTTTTTGCACCCAAACCTCTTCTTTTTTTCCGGTAATTGGAACGATTAAATGTGTCTTGTTGCCTGCCACATCGCTAAGGGTTACGCTGTAGATGTAATTTTTATTTTCTTCAACTTCTATCAATCCATTTTCAGTAAATTCCACAAAGTTTGCAGCTTTGGCAAATGGATTAAAAAGACGCATGACTTTCTTTTTGGTGTCCACATAATGTTCGTAATCTAATAGTTTGTGCATTTGCGCTGTGTCGTCAAATGATAGCGTGTCAAAGCGCGCTGAAAAGCGATGTTTTCCATTAAGTTTCGCATATACTTCAAACGTTCCGTTTTTATTGTACGAATTGTCTTGTCGGTCAAAATGCTCCATTCCAAATCCTATTTTACCTAGTGCAAACACAGTATCAGCAACAAATAGGCTATCGTTTTTTTGGGTTAAATTAAGTTGTATTTTTTCTTCTGACTGGTTTACTACGCCATCAATGGGATAGACAAAAGCTTGTTTAATTATTGGTCTGCGTGTGTCTTTTACATCAATATCTTTAAGCAATGGATTGAACGGAATTTGATTTGCACTGGAACGCAGTTCAAAATGCAAATGGGGCCCAAAAGATGAGCCAGTATTACCCGAGTACCCGATAACCTCCCCTTTTTTTATTTGTATTTCTGTGGGTTCTAGATAAAAATGGATGGTATAACTTTTTTTAGCATATTGTTTTTTTCGAACAAACGGAACAATCTTATCGCTATAGCGTTGTAAATGTGCATATACACTGGTCGTGCCATTTGGATGATTGATGTATAATGATTTTCCATATCCGCCTTGTTGAATTTTTATTCGTGATACGTAACCGTCGGCTACAGCACGTAAAGGCAAGCCTTCTTTGCTTTGTGTTTTAATGTCGAGACCTGCATGAAAATGTGTGCCGCGCAACTCTGCAAAATTCCCAGATAATTGGATGGGAATGTTCACTGGTGATTGATAATATTGTGCCGTTAGATGCTGAAAACAAAATAGGCTAATTAGTAAGATTTTTCGGTTCATGTAACAAAAATACACGATTCATACACAACCCTTCTAATTTAATACTTGTAAAAACGTTATAGCTTAGGTACATTTGAGATGAATTTAACTATTTATGGAAAACTCCACGTTGCTGTATTTACAAGAGTTAGAAAATCAATTACATGTATTGTTGGACAGCTTGCGTGCGCTTGAGCAAAAAAACCAAGCGCTTGAGCAAGTTTTATCAGAAACTAAAAGTAAGTTAGAAAAGAAACATGAGGCGTCCCGAAAATGGCAGGAAAAATACGACGCCTTAAAATCTGCTCAAGGAATTAATGCTAATGATACAGCATCAAAAAAACGCGCACTTCATCACATCGACGCTTTGATTAACGAAGTTGATGCCTGTATTACACAACTTGAAATTGAAGACTGATGCAAAAAATCAAATTATCTATAGCTGATAGGGTATATCCGCTAAGCGTTCCAGAAGGGGAGGAGGCTATTTTAAGAGAAGCCGCAAAAAGTATAAATGCGATGATGGAGCATTTTGAAAAAAATTACGCTGTCAAAGACAAGCAAGATGTGTTGGCAATGTGTGCCCTACAAATTGCCGTGCAGGCAAGTAAAGACAAGGATACTACGGCTAATGATCAGGTTGAAATTCAAAAAAAAGTACTATATTTAAAAAATTATTTAGAGGCAAATATGCCTTCCTAATACGCAACCTACATCAGGTACATTTTTTGATAAACTCAACGCTAATATAATTCGAAGAGGTGAGTTTTGAGTGCTAAAGCAAGCCGCTTGCGCGGATCCTTGAACACTCAGGTAGCCTTAAACCTGTTTTTTTTTCGAGTTTATGCAAAACTTACTTGGTGTAGGTTTTTAATAATTTTTGGGAAGTTTGTTTTTTTCAAACAGCTTATGAATCCACAAAATTACCACACCAAAACCTACTGCTGAAACAATCAGAACAACGTTTTGTAAGCCTGTTACACTAAAAGACAGTTTTACCAAAATAGTAGAAATCACAAATCCAGAATTTCGTATCACCTTATTGAATCTGTCTGTGTGAGCAAACGAAAATAACACCAACAATACATCTACCAAAATAAGTACTGTAAAGAAATCGTCGAAGAAAACAGAATTAATATCCAAGCCTTTTTTTAGTCCTGATTGTAGTTCTGTTATGTGTGTTGCCCAATCAAATAAATTAAAAAGCGCAATGACGATAAAGGTAGGAACCAATAAAACAGCAAGTGCTTTTTTAAATTTAACAAACCGAATAAGTTCTGGTCTGGTTTCGGTAAGTTTTAGCAATTTCCGGACACGAAATTTATTCATTTTATAGAATAAATGAATAAGTAAAAACAAGACAATAGTAGCAATAATATCATATATAAACTGAAGGTTTTCTGTGCTTTCAAGCCAATTTCCCACCAAAGAAATATTAGATAAATCTTTGTACAAGCGTCTGATAACAATAAGCATGATAATTTCATATTGCTTCCCAATATAAATGGTCATAGACTTAGGTAAATAGTATATCAATAAGTAAACCTCATAGACAAGGATAAACGAAAACGGCGTGTAAATTGCGGAAATGGGGTTAGTAAATAAATCACCTGAAATAGTACTTCCTAAAAAGTTTAAATCGTTCAGCGCAATAAGTGACAAGTGAAGAACAAAGCTGACAATAGCGATATTTATGATAATTCTTTCGCTTCGCTTTTTGGTCTTTTCGTCCAAAAGCTTGGCATATAGCAGCTCAAACATGTAGTTAAAATTTTCTTCAATATAAAGATTTTATTAAAATCCGTTGTAATAAGTTAGGCTTATACTTTTAGAATATATTACTTTGGTAAAAAATTTAGTGTGAAATCATCTGAACAAATAAAAACGCACATTGAAAGCTTAGGTTTTAAAGTAGTCGCCTATGATTTTGAGCGTCCTTGGGGTGGCTTTTTAGTCATTGATGAGGCTCAGTCACAAGATTTTGCCAATCATTTTTTTTCTGGAATAGATGTCGATTCACTTCGGATTGGCGGAAAACTTAGTCCAAAAATTTTGATTGTTGCTCCACAGGTTCGCTTGTCTTGGCAGTATCACCACCGTCGTGCCGAAATATGGCGTGTGTATAAGGGTTCGCCTGGAATCATTCGCTCTGCAACTGACGAGCTGGGTGAAGTTGAAGTACTTAACGAAGGTGATCAAGTGCGCTTGCAACAAGGGGAGAGACACCGATTGATAGGTTTGCATGGCCAAGCTTTAGTTGCTGAAATTTGGCAACACACAGATGCCAATCATCCTTCTGATGAAGACGATATTGTTCGTGTCTCTGATGATTTTGGAAGGTAATGCGGTTTTCGGAATCCTTTACATCAACTCAGGTTATCCAGCACAAACTTGCTAGACTTTCTCACAAAGAATTATTCCAAGAAAAGCAAGGTAAATGGAGTGTTATAAAGCACCTGTATCATTGTTGGATGGTAGAGCGTGGCGTATTGGCGTACATTAAACTTAAAACCCAAGATTCCACTGCTATGGTTAGCGTTTCAGTAACAACACGTTTTAAATTCGCTTTCTTTTTTGCAACGCTTAGGTTAGGGGTTTTAAAAATCAATGCTCCAGCTGTGGTGCAAAAATTTCCCCTTGAAATGAGCATTGCAGATTTAATGTCTAAATGGGATGCAACCCGAAAACAAGCCGATGCATTCTTTTTAGATTTCCCAGACGATGATGCCAAAAAGGGAATTTTTAGACATGTTTTTATTGGAAGATTAGACAAGAAATTAACACAACAGTTTATTCGCTTACACTTAAGCCATCATTTGCGTTTGTGTCAACTATAGACCTATCAGGTAACCTACAGAAAACGATATATATCCAATGTTCTCGAGGGCTTCCTCGCTTGGTAATGAATTGGGTGATGAAAACGTATAATCGATTTCAATATCCCAGTCCCCAAAGTCAAATTCAACGGGTATGCTAAACTCGGTATTGAGAAGTTGAAAATAATTGGTGTCTATAACCTCTCTTCGAAAGGGTCTATATCGAACAAATTCTTGTCTGTCGGTTTGGTTGCCCCAAAACAATCCAAATCGAGGTTGTACCGATATATCTAATGTTTTCGTGTCCAATAAATCTATTGAAATATACATGTTATTTGAAACAAACGAAGAACTTGCACCACCAAATAAGTACCCTGAGGTGAGCGAATTTCTAAACCATTTTTTACGATAGCTCAACCCTGCGGATATTCGATGATTGTTTAAGTCTGCTACGTCTTGGGTATAAGATGAGTATGAATATACACCAGTTGCCAAAAGAGTTTTTTTCTTGTTGATGTAGTTTGAGTATCCACCACTAAAAGTAACAAAATCCCAGTTTGGACTTACGTTACTGTAATAACCTGAACTAAGATTTGCAAAAAAATTATTACCATCGATATAGCTGACACTTGGAAAAGCACTGTATTGTTCTACTCCAAAATCGCGCCCAGAAAAAAGAGTTTTGCTGTTGTATAGAACCGTAACATATAGGTAATCTTGCTTTTTGAGATCATCAAACAAATCCAAAAGGTCAAGGCTATCTGAAATAAAAAAATCGTCTAAAATAGCATCAGCCTCGGTTGGCTCAATTTCTTGAGCCCTAACCAAAGCCGTAATACAAATAAATACGAGTGATATTTTCCGCATGCTATTATAAGTGTAAAAAAAGGGGTCAACCCCCTTTTTATTATCCATTTTTCTTTTTCCGTTCTTTCCAGTTTTGCTTACGTTCATTAAACTGCTCCTTTTTTTCTTTCATGTTTCGTGCGCGGTTTTTCATTCGCTTACGGCGTTGCTTTAAGGCTTGTTTTTGCTCATCTGTTATGGTTGCACGAAATTGATCTTTAAGGGCTTTGATTTCACTTTTATTTGACGAAAGCAACTCTTTTTGCGCATCGGTAAACGTAGCTCTAAGTGCGTCTTGACGTTCTTTTCTGTTTAGGTCTTTATTTTCCAAAATTGCGCGTTGCTCATCAGAAAGGCTTGCCTTAAACTCTTCACGGTTTTCTTTGACCGCTTCTTTTTGCGCTTTTAGCATTTCTAATTGCTCTGGTGTGTATATTTTTTGCTTTCCTTTTTGCGCTTCGCCTTGTGCTAAGGCTACTTGCCCAATCAAGATGGCTACAATTAGCGAGGTGATTTTGATGGTTTTCATATTATTATTTTTGTGTTTGTTGTTTAGACCTAACTTTTTACAAATAGTTTTATTTAGACATCATTAAAGATAAAATTTTCATCAAACCACTGATCAAAATCTTCTTCAGAAACTTCTAATGACTCAATGGTTAGTTGCTCAAATGACTCGTCTTGCATGCTGTACGAGTTGATGGAAAATATACCAACGGCTAATACTGCAGTGGCAGCAATAGCAAGTATATTTTTTTTCCAACTAGATTCAGTTGGTTTTTGCTCTTTTGATGGATGTTCTAAAAAAGCGAGCATTTCTTTTTTGGAATGCTCAAGATAGCCTTTGGGTATTTGATACCCCATTTGTTCGTGATGTAAATGTTCCTTTTTCATATGGTTTCCATTACGTGTACCGTTACTTTTTCTTTAGCAGTATAAAATGCTGTTTTTATTGAGTTGGTATTCCATGAAGTAATTTTAGCAATTTCTTCAAAGGTAAGCTCGTCAAAATATTTCATCTGAAAAACACGTTGTTGTTTTTCAGAAAGCTTGG
>CATAMV010000126.1 GCA_949487855.1 Bacteroidota bacterium | reverse complement strand
TTTTGATAGGCCTTTACAAAGTGTTTGTGTGGAATACAGTCGCCATCAATAAACACTAAAAATGATCCTTTTGATGCGCTAACAGATGTGTTTAATATCCGATTTTTACGAAAGCCAATGTCCTCTTGTGTGGTGTGTTGAAGCGGGAAAGGATACGTATGTGTAGCTAAAAATGCCTTTGTTTTTTCGTCTTGACCATCTTCGGAAACGATAACCTCAAAACCTGATACACTTTGTTTAGAGAGCGCATTTAAAACTATCGCTAGATTCGCGACGTTATTGTAATGCGAAATAATGACACTGACCATAAGAATTTACACCGCTACGTTATGCTCTCTTAGCGCATCGTTTAGCGATGTTTTTTTGTTGGTGCTTTCCTTGCGTTTGCCAATAATCAGGGCGCAAGGCACTTGATAATCGCCTGCAGCAAAGCTTTTGGTATAACTACCTGGAATCACTACCGAGCGAGCCGGAACAACTCCTTTTCGTTCAACAGGCTGATCTCCTGTAACATCAATAATTTTTGTAGATGCGGTAAGTACCACATTTGCGCCAAGAACAGCTTCTGTTTCTACACGTACGCCCTCAACCACAATACAGCGCGAGCCAACAAAAGCATTGTCCTCAATAATTACTGGTGCAGCTTGCAAAGGTTCTAAAACCCCACCAATACCAACACCACCGCTAAGGTGTACATTTTTACCAATCTGGGCACAACTTCCTACTGTTGCCCAGGTGTCAACCATGGTGCCTTCATCTACATAAGCACCTATATTCACATAAGAAGGCATTAAAATGGTACCAGCAGAAATGTACGCGCCTTTACGTGCCACCGCATGCGGTACTACACGGATTCCCTTTTCTTTATAGCCTGTTTTGAGCGGAATTTTATCGTGAAACTCCAATGGGCCTACTTCAATCGTTTCCATTTGTTGAATAGGGAAATACAATACAACCGCTTTTTTTACCCATTCGTTTACTTCCCAGCCGTTAACAGTTGGCGTGGCTACTCTAAGCGTTCCTTCATCTAATTGATCAATAATGGAACGAATGGCGTTTTGTGTTTCTTCTTCTTGCAATAGTGCTCGGTTTTCCCAAGCTGCTTCTATTAGTGCTCTGCTCATGTAATTTTTTTTCAAAGATACATTCTTGAAAGCAAACCAATTAAAGGATTCACAAAATTTCATTGATTACCTTTGCAACATGTCGCGTATTATGGCAATAGATTATGGAACAAAACGCTGTGGTATTGCAGTAACAGACCCACTGCAAACCTGTGCTTTTGGATTAGATACGGTTGCGCCAGATAAACTAATATCTTTTCTAAAGGCCTATACCACCAACGAGTCAGTAACACATTTGGTCGTAGGCGAGCCCAAACAACGCGACAATTCACCATCTGAAGTAGAAGCCAAAATCGCGGTATTTTTAATTAAATTAAAACGCGAATTTCCCAAGATTGATATCGTTCGTCATGACGAACGATTTACCTCCAAGATGGCGCAGCAAGCACTTATTCAAAGCGGTGCTCCCAAAAAAGTGCGCCAAAAAAAAGAGGTTATTGACAAATTAAGCGCAACGCTTATCTTGCAGGGATATTTAGACCAACAAAAACGCATATGATACTACCCATTGTTGCTTACGGCGAT
>CATAMV010000125.1 GCA_949487855.1 Bacteroidota bacterium | reverse complement strand
CAGAGAGGAATTTTACGATCAATGCCCGGCAACTCATATTTAGTGTTGATAAATTCAAAAAACTCATCGACTTCTTTGGGGTCTTCAAAAATAAACCCATAACGCTTGGGTAAATCACGCTTAAAGCGTTTGGCAATTTTGACCTTATCCGATTCAATATTTGGGGCAAAACTTAGTGGGATACAGCTTACGAAAAATGCAGATAGGAATAAACATACAAGCAACTGTTTCATTTCTGAAACTTTTCAAAAAATATGCCAACTAAAGATTGGATGTTGTTAATTCGACGTTAATTCCTTTAAAGAATAGCGTGTAATACTCCTCCCAAAAATCAACATCAATATGGGCACTACCATAAATACCCACCGATTTAAAATAGGCAAAAGCGGTTCGGGAATCGTATTGTTTTTGGTAGTGTTGGGCTTCGGGCAAATAGCTGTAATGCCAGGGTTCGTACGAAAATCCTGTGCGAGAAGCATCGCTGGTATAAACCAAATAAAAGCCAAATTTACTTGCATTTTTCTCCATCCATTTTCGCAATGGAGCAAAGGGTCCGTTGTTGTGAAATTTTTCAGAAACTAAAACCCTTTTTTGTTTTGGCGCATTGTTGTCTGTGACATCAATATCGGTGCCCCAGTGGTGGCGTGAGGTACCTGGAATAGTGGAGTATTGCAGAATACGTTCTATAGCGTCTTTGGGTGACAGCCCCTCTGCAGTGTAGCGTTTGTATTTATCTTCCCAAATATATTTTTGGCGATCAAAGGAACGGTATGCCGAAACCAGTTGGAGATCGATGCCGTCTTGAAGTGCAGCAGCTTGCATGGCACAAAAGGCTGTTGCTGTTTTTGCTGTGAGTAGGTTTCCTTCCAATTCTACCAAATGCGAATCGTCCAAACCTAATGTTTGTATGAGAGTGGGTTGCGCTACTGCCATTTGGCAGAGCAAAGTAAAAAGTAGCGTTAGGCGCATAGGTTTTTTATCATTTTATAGTGTTCTCCACCAAAGGGTAATCTAAACTTATCTCCTAGTTTTTGGTAGCTACAACGCTCATAAAACGGAATGGCTACAAGACGGGCGTTCATCCATAGCAGGGAAATTCCCATGCTCATCACACATTTTTCTGCTTCCAAAATCAATTGAAATCCAATGCCCAGTTTTTGCATTTCTGGCAATACCGCCATGCCTCTCAGTTGTACATCAGTAGCATTGGGCAACAGCGTAAGTACCCCAACGAGTTTTTTATTTGCATAAGCCCCAATATGTAGGGTGTCAATATCTTCGTCTCGGTCAAAAGCACAGGTTTTAAGAGGCAAACCGTTGCGTAAAACAGCGTGACGGACCATGTAAGTGTCTTTCGTACAGATTGGTTTTAGTTGTATGTTTGTGGCTCTTTGCAAAAAGCTATGACAGTTGAGTTTCGATTTTTAAAAGTAGCGAATATTGCTGAAATCCTTCCGTTAATGCAAGATTTTACACGGCATACATATTCGGATGAGGTGCACAAAAAGCGCTTTATTGGTATGTTTCAACACGAGTACGATTGCGTGGGGTTTTATGATGGAAGCAAGCTGATGGGGCTTTGCGGGTTGTGGTATCAAACACGACATTATTCTGGAAAAAGCTGCGAATTAGACCACTTTTATATAGTTCCTGAATATCAAGGTAAAGGGATAGGCACAAAATTTATGCATTGGATTGGTGATAAATTAAAAGCCGATGGCTATGAGGCCTTAGAACTCAACGCCTACAAAGAAAATATTGCTTCGCATCGGTTGTATGCCCGTGAAGGTTTTGATCATTTGGGCTTTCACTTCGTGAAGCGTTTATATTAAACCTGTATATTTGTGTATATGCGGGAGTAGCTCAGTTGGTAGAGCGTCAGCCTTCCAAGCTGAATGTCGCCGGTTCGAACCCGGTCTCCCGCTCACAGCCAACCCAATTTTGTTTTTATGCGATACATTCTCTTTGCCCTTTTATTTGCGTCTGTGGTTTTGGCGCAGTCCGATTACCGCACATGGCTTCGTGGTAAAATTTTATACCAAAACACCAATGTGGTAGCTGCTAATGTTGTAAACTCCACTACGCAAAAAGCAACCATTAGTGATGACAATGGCGAGTTTGCCATTGAAGTAATGATGAACGATGAGCTGGTGTTCACTTCTTTACAATATCAAATCCGTGTGGTAAAAATTACTAAAGAAATTTTGCAACGTGGACGCCTAGTAATTGATGTGAACGAAAAAGTAACTGAGCTCGATGAAGTGGTGGTAACCCCCGAACAAAGGCAGAAATTTTTAGATTTACGTTCAGAGGAATTTAAAGCGTTTGACTATGAACGTGACCGTTCCACAAGAGTAGAAAACACGCTGATGCGACAAGGCCAGCTCTATAACGGAGTAAACTTTGTAAATGTTTTCAAGGCATTGTATCGCTTGGTAGGGAAAGAAAAAAGCAATGAAAAAGTGTACAGTCTCCAACCCAGTGAGGTGCTGCGGCAGCTTTATGACGACCGCTTTTTTATAGACGAACTTAATATCTCAAAAGAAAAAATCGGATTGTTTTTGGTTTATTGCGATGGCGAAATTAAAACCAAAGAACTTTTAGAGGAAAAATCGGATTTTGAAGTCATGGATTTTCTAGTCAAGGCGAGTGAAAAATTTAATAGAAAAAACTAATGCGTTTGTTTTTACTGCTTATGTCGCTTTTGGCGTTTGTGCCCCACAAGTACTATGTAAGTACTACGGATATGTATTACAAACCAGAGAAACAGCAGCTACAACTGGTAGTTCGTGTGTTTACCGATGATTTTTCCAGAGCTTTGTCAAAATATGTTGACGCATCTATAACGTTAGACCCTGACAGCAAAACTGTTGATGATATAGATTCCTCAATTTCCAAGTATTTTGAGGAGCACTTTATTATATATGGACTCTCCGAAGACTCATATTTTACTTTTGTAGGTAGGGAGTATAAACAAGACCAAACATATCTTTACGCATCTTTTGATAATGTTCCTAAAACAACTGTTTTGGAATGGTCAAATGCCTTTTTGATCGGCACATTTCCCGAGCAAAAAAATATTGTAACCCTTATAACATCAACAGACAAAAAAAGTTTTTTACACACCAAGGAGGTTAATTTCGCACAATTTAATTTCTGAATTTCTTACAAACTAATATATTTATCAAAAATCTAAAGCAAATGAAATACGCACAATTTGTCATCATCATCTTACTTGCCACTTTTTTTACCTCTTTTGCACAAGAAACGCCCCAAGGACACACCAATCAAAATAAATTTAGACAACTCTACAACGAGCTTGCTACGCCGAATGTGTACCGTACTGCATCGGGTGCGCCAGGCCCAGCATATTACCAACAACAGGCAGACTATGTGATGGAACTCCAACTTAATGATAAAACACAGCAGCTGTTTGGTGATCAAGTTGTTACATATACAAATAATTCCCCCGAAGCACTGACGTATTTGTGGGTGCAAATGGATCAAAATGTACGTGCGCGTGACGGGCAATCTTTTGACAGATTAAATAATGGGAGTAATTATTACGGTACACAACGCAGTGTTGCACCAGGTTTCGTAAACGAGTTTTTACTCAACGAAAAGTTTGATGGTGGTTTTAAAATTGATGTATTAAAAACTGCTTCAGGCGATGACTTGCCCTATACCATTCATCAAACCATGATGCGTATAGACTTGCCAACTCCTTTAGCATCTGGAACTGCAATTTCATTTCGCTTAAAATGGCATTATAACATCCCAAATCGTCAATTTTGGGATGCACGTTCGGGTTATGAATATTTCCAAAAAGACGATAATTACGCCTATTTTATCGCGCAGTTTTTTCCTCGTATGGCGGTTTACAATGACGTAGAAGGTTGGCAAAACCAACAGTTTTGGGGCAATGGTGAATTTGCACTTCCCTTTGGAGATTACGATGTAAAAATTACAGTGCCAAATGATCATATTGTGGAAGCAACAGGTACTTTAAAAAACAGAAAAGAGGTGTATTCTTCTAAAATGTTAAAGCGTTTTAGAGAAGCTAAAAAATCATATGATGAGCCCGTGTTTATTGTTACCCAAGAAGAAGCCGAGGCAAACGAAAAAAGTGTGCCAACAGGAACCAAAACCTGGCACTTTACAGCAGAAAATGTTCGCGATTTTGCATTTACTTCTTCACGTAAGTTTATTGTAGATATGATGAATGTGGATGTCAACGGAAACGATGTTATGGCGGTTTCTGTTTATCCTAAAGAAGGTAATCCACTTTGGGAACAATGGTCAACCAAAACTGTGGCTAGTGCACTAAAGTCTTACTCTAATATGACTTTTGATTATCCATATCATAAAGCCATTTCTGTACACGCAGATGATGTGGGTATGGAATATCCTATGATTTGCTTCAATTTTGGAAGGCCTGATGAAAACGGCTATTACAGCGACCGAACCAAATTTGGCATGATTGGCGTTATTATTCATGAAGTTGGACACAACTTTTTCCCCATGATTGTAAACTCAGATGAGAGACAGTGGGGCTGGATGGATGAAGGATTGAACAGTTTTGTGCAAATTATTGCCGAGCAAGATTTTGGAAAAACGCATCCAGATGCAATCCCTGGATTAGATCACTATCCCTCTGACGATATGGACCCACAAAATATTGTGCGTTATATGGCGGGTGATCAAGATTTTATTTCACCCATTATGTCAAACCCTGAAAACGTATATCAACTGGGACCAAACGCATATAGCAAGCCCGCAACGGCACTAAATATTTTACGTGAAACCGTTATGGGACGCCAATTGTTTGATCATGCGTTTAAAACTTTTTCACAACGCTGGATGTTTAAACACCCAACACCTGAAGACTTTTTCCGTACCATGGAAGACGCTTCTGCATTTGATTTGGATTGGTTCTGGCGCGGTTGGTTTTTTACCACGGATGTCGTAGATATGGGAGTTACAGAAGTAAAGGATTTAAAAAAATTAGGTGATGATAAGCGCTATTTTTCTTTGTATTACAAGCGGAGTTTAGAAAACTTAACTCCTGAAGAGCTTAAAAATCGAAAGGAAAACAGGAAGTTTTACGAGGTAGTATTCGAGAAGCCAGGCGGTTTAGTAATGCCCTTGATTGTAGACTATAAATATGCAGATGGTACTACAGAGCGCAAAACATATCCTGCGCAAGTATGGCGTAAAAATGACAAAACAATTAGTAAGTATATTGCCACAGATAAAGAGTTGGTAGGAGTGGTAGTTGACCCTGATAATGCAACCGCAGACGTCAATAAGGACAATAACAATTGGCCTAAAGTAATTGAAGAAAATGACTTTGAGAAGTTTAAAAAACAGCAGTAGTCGATAAAATACTATTTCGTTTTTACTAAACTTCTACAGTTGAAAAATCCAATACCACTTGGTTTTCCACAAGGTTGTCAAAGCTTTCTGCTTTGCGTATGAGTTGCGCTTGGCCATTGTGCCAAAGTACTTCGGCAGGTCGGTAACGTGAGTTATAGTTGCTTGCCATGCTAAAACAATAGGCACCCGCATTGTGAAAACACAATACATCGCCGTTGCTGATTTCGGAAATTTTACGATTGTTTGCAAACGTATCTGTCTCGCAGATGTAGCCAACAACTGAATAAAAACGCTCGCGTCCCTTTGGATTTGAAATGTTTTCAATACTGTGTTGTGCCCCGTATAGCATGGGTCGTATAAGGTGGTTAAAGCCACTGTTTACTTGTGCAAAAACAGTGGAAGTAGTTTGCTTTACCGAATTAACCTGCGTCAAAAAATATCCAGCTTGGCTTACTAAAAATTTACCTGGTTCAAATGCCAAGACCAATTCTTTGCCGTAGTCTTCGCAAAAGGCGTTAAAGCGAACGCTTAATTTTTCGCCTAACTCCTCTATATTGGTTTCGTTATCGCCTTGCTTGTAGGGCACTTTAAACCCACTGCCAAAGTCCAAAAACTCCAAATCAGTAAATTGGCGGGCCGTATCAAATAAGATTTCTGCAGCATGTAAAAACACCTCAATATCCAAAATATCGCTTCCCGTATGCATGTGTACACCATTAATACGCATGCCTGTGTTTTCCACAATGCGTAACAGATGGGGCATTTGGTGAATGCTAATGCCAAATTTTGAATCAATATGACCTACAGAAATGTTTTCATTTCCACCCGCCATAATATGCGGATTAATGCGAATACAAACAGGGGTAGTTGGGTGCGCTGTTCCAAATTGTTCCAATATATCTAGGTTGTCGATATTGATTTGAACACCCATTTTTGCTACTTCCTCAATTTCAGAAAGCGAAACGCCATTTGGTGTATAAATGATTTCGTTTGGTGCAACGCCGGCTTCAAGTCCAAGTTGAACTTCTTGAATAGATACTGTGTCTAATCCTGCACCTAAGTGATGCATCCATTTTAGGATACTTAGGTTTGAAAGCGCCTTCACGGCATAGTTTACACGTAAATGAGAAACGGCTTTGAACGCTTGCGTTAAACGGATGTATTGTTGCTCCATTACATGTGCGTCATAGACGTATATTGGACTTCCAAAATCTTGACTTACTTGTACCAAATCTTGATGTTGCATGGCAAATAATTTGCGCAAATGTAGGTGTTTGATAGGTTTTAAGTGGGGTGAATTTTAAAATTTATTAAAAATAAAACATAATGTTATATTTAAAACAAACATCTTTCCTTTTTTATATGCAGATGCTCCTGCGATTGTCTATTTTTGCGCATTAAATAATACCAATGAACGTACACGAATATCAGGGAAAAGAGATTTTAGCTCAATTTGGTGTAGGCATTCAGCGCGGCGTAGTAGCCACTACACCAGACGAAGCAGTTGCCGCAGCCAAACAACTTACTCAAGAAACAGGAACAGATTGGCATGTTATTAAAGCACAAGTCCATGCAGGTGGTCGCGGAAAAGGCGGCGGTGTAAAACTTGCAAAATCCTTGGATGAGGTTGCGCAAATTTCGGATGATATTATCGGAATGCAACTGGTAACACCCCAAACCACTGCCGAAGGTAAAAAAGTACATCAAGTATTGGTTGCTGAAGACGTGTACTACCCCGGCGATTCTGAGCCAAAAGAATTTTATATTTCGGTGTTGCTCAACCGCGCAACAGGGCGCAACATGATTATGTACTCCACAGAAGGCGGAATGGATATCGAAACTGTTGCAGAACAAACGCCAGAACTTATTTTCACAGAAGAAATTGATCCAACAGTTGGTTTGATTCCTTTTCAAGCACGAAAAGTGGCTTTTAATCTTGGCTTATCGGGAACTGCGTTCAAGGGAATGACCAAATTTGTTACCGCATTATACAAAGCCTATGTGGGCGCAGATGCGGCGTTGTTTGAAATTAACCCTGTTTTAAAAACATCTGACGATAAAATTATCGCTGTAGATGCAAAAGTTACACTTGATGAAAATGCATTGTTCCGTCATCCTGATTTTGAAGCGATGCGCGACATTCGTGAGGAAAACCCAACGGATGTGGCAGCACGTGAAGTGGGGCTTAACTATGTTGCTCTAGATGGAAATGTTGGTTGTATGGTAAACGGTGCTGGTCTTGCTATGGCTACGATGGATTTGATTAAACAAGCCGGTGGAGATCCTGCAAACTTTTTGGACGTTGGCGGAACAGCAGATGCAGCCCGTGTTGAAGCGGCGTTTCGTATCATTTTACAAGACACCAAGGTTAAAGCAATTTTGATTAACATTTTTGGTGGAATTGTACGCTGCGATCGTGTAGCGCAAGGTATTGTAGATGCGTATAAAAATATGGGAGACGCCATTAATGTTCCTATTATTGTTCGCTTACAAGGAACCAATGCAGACATTGCAAAAGAACTTATTGATGCTTCTGGTCTTGAAGTGCAAAGTGCTATTTTATTCCAAGAAGCTGCCGATAAAGTGCAGGCAGTCCTCCAGTAAGTGACAACTTGTCATTTAAAAAACACAAAAAAATGCCACATTGGCATTTAATTTGTAACGGTACACAAGTTGCCATGGGTTAGGTGTATAACATTAAAACCTAAAATCATGAATTTAGTTCGTAGAAATACAAACCCATTATTTCCATCTTTGCTAGATGAATTTTTCGGAACAGGCTTTCCGTTAGCCTCAACATCAGCGCGTACGCAAGTGCCTTCTGTAAATATTGTAGAGACAGATACTGCTTTTGAGGTAGCCGTTGCCGCGCCTGGAAAAACCCGCAAGGACTTTAACGTAGAGCTAGACGACCACGTATTGACAGTTTCTAGCGAAACCACTCAGAAAGATGAGCGTAAAACGGCACAGTTCACGCGACGTGAATTTGCTTACGACAGTTTTCAGCGTAGTTTTAGGCTACCTGAAACGATTGATACTTCGGGGATCAACGCAAAATATGACAATGGTATTTTAACTATTGACTTACCAAAACTGCAAGAAGCGATTCCTGAACCCAAAAAGCAGATTGAAATCAAGTAAGTATTTTCGCACTAAGCCAACGTTTTTAGCTGGTTTTGCATGCGTTCAATTTCATCTCTAAAATGAGCCGCTTGGATAAAATCCATATCCATAGCGGCTTTTTCCATGTCTTTTCGTGCTTTACGTATTTTGGATTGTAGCGCATCTTTTGATAAATAGGCAATGTCTTCTTTTTCTAAAGTTGCCGGTTCGGGAGTTGCATTCATACGCTCAAAAGTTTCGTCCAAGGCTTTGTTTAATGCTTGTGGCGTAATGTTGTGTTTATCATTATACGCCATTTGCTTGGCTCTGCGATTCTGCGTTTCATCAATGGTTTTTTGCATGCTTTTGGTAACGTTGTCCGCATACATAATTGCCATGCCATTTAAGTTTCGCGCTGCTCGTCCTACAGTTTGCGTCAACGAACGTGCAGATCGTAAAAACCCCTCTTTATCTGCATCTAAAATTGCAACTAACGAAACTTCGGGAAGGTCTAATCCTTCTCGTAACAGGTTTACGCCAATCAACACATCAAATATCCCTTTGCGTAAATCATGCATGATTTCAACACGTTCAAGCGTGTCAATATCACTGTGAATATACCTACACCGAATAGCAATACGCGAAAGGTATTTGGTGAGCTCTTCCGCCATACGTTTGGTAAGTGTAGTCACCAAAACACGTTCGTCTTTTTCAGTGCGAAGCTGAATTTCCTCCACCAAATCATCAATTTGATTCAAGCTCGGTCGCACTTCGATAATCGGGTCTAAGAGTCCTGTTGGACGAATAATTTGCTCTACGTAAACGCCTTGCGTTTGCTCCAGCTCATAGTCCGATGGTGTGGCACTTACATAAATAACTTGCCGTTGCAATTGCTCAAACTCTTCATACTTCAACGGACGGTTGTCCATCGCCGCAGGCAGTCGGAATCCGTATTCTACCAAATTTTCTTTTCGGCTACGGTCTCCGCCATACATGGCATGTACTTGCGATAAGGTTACGTGACTTTCGTCCACTACCATTAAAAAATCATCAGGGAAATAATCTAACAAACAAAAGGGTCTCGTGCCAGGTGCACGTCCGTCAATGTAACGGGAGTAATTTTCTATGCCTGAACAATAGCCAAGCTCACGAATCATTTCCAAATCAAAATTGGTGCGTTCTTCCAATCGTTTTGCTTCCAAATGTTTGCCAACCTCCTTAAAATAATCCACTTGCGCGGTTAGGTCATCTTGAATTTGATGAATAGCATTTTGCAGCACTTCGGGCGATGTTGCAAACATATTTGCAGGGTATATAGTCAGTTGCTCAAAGTTTTCTATGATATTTCCAGTTAGTGGATCAAATACTTCAATTGCTTCGATTTCATCTCCAAAAAAATGAATTTTAAAAGCATGATCGGCATAACTTGGAAACACGTCAATTACATCTCCGTTTACTCTAAAATTTCCATGTAAAAAATCGGCAGTAGTCCGTGCATAGAGGCTTTGTACCAATTGATGCAGTAATTTTGTACGCGGAATTAGGTCATCCACTCGAATATGAATAACACTCTTTTTAAATTCTACAGGATTTCCAATTCCGTAAAGACAGGAAACCGAAGCTACTACAATCACGTCGCGTCGGCCCGAAAGCAACGCCGATGTGGTGCTTAGCCGCAACTTCTCAATCTCATCATTTATGGACAAATCTTTTTCTATATAAGTCCCCGAAGTAGGAATATACGCTTCGGGTTGGTAGTAATCGTAGTAAGACACAAAATACTCAACGGCATTGTTGGGAAAAAACTGCTTAAATTCTGAATACAACTGCGCTGCAAGCGTTTTGTTATGAGCTAAAACTAGAGTGGGACGTCTTGTTTCTGCAATAACGTTGGCAACCGTAAAGGTTTTCCCAGAACCAGTAACCCCTAAAAGTGTTTGAAATTTATCTTGCTCAGCAAGTCCCATCGCCAATTGACGAATCGCTTTTGGCTGATCGCCAGTGGGTTTAAAATCAGAAATAAGTTCGAACTCCATAGCATGCCAAAAATAGCAAAAACTTAGAGGTCACGACGCATTAGTAGCCTGTAGGTTAAGAAATAAAAAATACAGGACCAAATAAGCACAATCACAATGTCCCAAAAGCGAACAGTCGTATTGGTTTGCATGACTTCGCCTACTTGTTCAGCAAGGTTGCGCACTGCCGAAAGTCGGGTAAAAGGCTCTGGAATTATGTTCCACATGGCTCTTAGCGGAAATAACCTAATGATTTCATCGGCGTCTATCCAAGAAGGCGACTTCCATTTTAGGAGTCCATAAGCTATTCCTTCAAACATTTGCCAAACACCCAAAAATCCCAACGCAAAAGCAGAACGCTTGATGGCAGTTCCCAAAAACAAGCAAAAAGCAAAAAAGGCAATTAGCTTTAAAAAGTATGCCAACAGGTATTCTAAGTCTTTAAAAATGATTCCGATTTCGTTGTAATTGGAATACATCAATCCTAAAATCAATGAAATCACGAAAATGAAAAGTGTAGATATACCCGCAAAAGCCAAAATCATAATCCATTTTGAGTGTAAAAACTCGCGCTTGCTAAGTCCGTCAATCAGGTTTTGTTTGATGGTTTTATTGCTGTATTCATTAGCAGTCATAGAAACAATAACCACTGCCAAAAAGATTTTAAACCAAGCACCAATAAAGGCATTAAAATGCCAGATGTAAGGAAAGTTAAAAATGCCTTGCTCTGCCAAATGAAACTTAATGGGACCAATATCAAATTTGATGGCAGCAATAAGCGCAATAGAGGTAAGTAAAATAAAATAAGCACCAACCAAAATACGGCTAGAACGATTGGCGCGCAATTTGTCAAGCTCTATCCAAAACAGACGTTTCATAGTTGTTGGTTTTTTGTTAGACTTAAAAATTGTTCCTCCAAACTTTTGTGCTTTTGCGCAAAATGCGTGATGATAATGCCCTGCTCGCTCAACGATTTGCTGAGTTCTGTAGCGGATACAGGCTTGTTCGGATAGACAAGAATACAAGACTCTTGGATTTCAATTTTTTCAATATCCTTGTGTTTTTCAAGAATGTTTTGAAGTGCTGTTGTGTCAGTTGCGTTGATTTCAAAATAACCGTGATCAGTGGTAAGTGCTGTGACCTTACCAAAGTAAATTTGCGTTCCTTTTTGTAAAACCAATACATGGGTACATACTTTTTCTACCTCGTCTAACAAGTGGGATGCCAATAAAATAGTTGTTCCTTGCGCTGCAATTTTTTTGATAATGCCACGCACTTGCGCAATACCTTGTGGATCTAAGCCGTTAGTGGGTTCATCCAGAATTAGAATTTCGGGGTCGTTGAGTAGGGCAGATGCGATAGCCAATCGCTGCTTCATCCCTAACGAATAGGTTTTAAACCTATCGTTTTTACGATCCAGAAGATCAACCAATTCTAGTTTTTCTTCAATTTTAGATTGCGGAACTTCTTTAATTCGGCACACCAAGCGCAGGTTTTGTGCGGCGGTCATGTATGGATAAAAATTAGGCCGTTCAATAATAGCGCCTACACGCTTTAGGACCTGATGTGTGTTTTGTGTTTCGTCAAACCAAGAAAATGTTCCCGATGTTGGATTTACTACATTTAGAATCATACCAAGCGTGGTTGATTTTCCACTTCCATTAGGGCCAAGAATCCCATACACATTCCCTTTTTCTATAGAAAAAGAAAGTTCGTTTACGGCTTTAAGCCGCCCAAATTTTTTGGTTAAGTCAGTTACGTTTAAAATGGTGCTCATTGTTCTAATAACGCATGGTGCTTAATTTTGTTACACAAAGCCCTAACTTTGAGGCATGCGAGATAAGCTAATTTCGAAAAAAAAACCAACCTATCCTATTAGTCCGTTTTTGGCAGATTATTTGGAAGAGTATTCGCGGTCGTTGAAAATTCCTATTTTTTATGACGATTTGCTGCGTTTTTCGGGTTCTGTTGCAGTAATGAATAAGCACGACCAAGACAGTTTATGGGTACGTGTTTTTTATTCAGATAGCGATAGAATAGAAATTGACGAGCAGCTAAAGCAGGTTTATGCCTTGTTGCATTCTGACGGAAGCCCCATGACTGTTCCGTACCTCAATGTGGATTGTATTGATTATTGTACGTTTGGTAACTCAAAGCCTTTTCGAGTTAAAATTCGGAATACGCTCAATGACAACTTTATTTATTTTTATGTAAAAAAGGCAGATGCCTCACGCATTTATGGGTTGGAACTTGAGCATATGCTTTCGCCCCACAATTTAAATTTTTTAGTATATCAAAACACCCTTATTGAAGAACATATTGCGGGTATCCCAGGAGATGAGTTTATTGAAGAATTTTTACCAAAATGTACCAAAACCGAACGCAATCAGATTGCAAAATCATTTGTGAAATTTAATGAACGCTGCATGATTCGCCTGTTGGGCGATATGCGTGCGTACAACTATGTCATCATCCCCATTCACGATTTTGATAAAGTTATTTATAAAATCCGCGCCATTGATTTTGATCAACAATCCTATGAAGGTGATTTAAAAGTGTATCGTCCTCAATTTTTTAAAGAAAACTTTCCAATGGTCATGTTGGTTAAAGATCATTTGGATAAAAAATCAGTTGATCAGTATAAAATAGAAGAACGCGCTACAATAGCTCGTCGAATTTTGAGTAGCGAAACTCGTTTAACACAACTGTTGAAGTGTATGCTTAATGACCACATCTCAACCCCTGAGAAAATTGAACAATTACGCAAAGAGGTGTATGACCTAACAAAACAATCTTCGTTTTTAAAAAGTCGCTCTATGGGGGAGTTAGTTCGAGCGGCATTCCACTTTGTTAAGCGAAACTATGAAAACCACGAAATGCTAAGGGTAGATCGTTAATACCAATCCTCGGAGGGTTCGTCAAAATCATCGATACCGTTTTCTTCAAAGTCGTTATCACTCCACTCGTTTTTTTCGGCTTTGAACGTTTTTTCAGGTGCTTCTTCTGGAACATCACCATGCGAAAAAAGAAGTAATGGATATGTGTTTCCTGGCTTAGGCTCGTCGGTTTCAATAAGTTCAACAAAGAAAGTCCAAAGATTTAAAAAGTCATACACATAAAGCATTTTAGATACGTGTGGGAAAATATCGTGAAGAATGGTGTCACTCATGCGACGTACGTCATCTTCACCCATATCAAATAATGAAATGGAATCACCTTGTTGCCATTCATCATCGCTCTCATAAAAAACAGCCATTTCAGACCCACCAAAACCAAATGCTTGCGTTATGGCATTGTGAAAGTCTTCAAATGTGGCATTTTCTTGGAGGGCTATATCGCGGAAAACATCCTCTTTGGTGTCTAAAATAAGTCTAAAGTGATAAATCATAGCGTTGTAAGTTAATGCGTAAAATCCAATACAATTGCACGCCAAATAATAGCGTTGCTAGTACCAAATGTAGCGGTTGTGTAGCAAATGGAAAATCGAAATAAAACATGGCAATGCCCAGAAGCACCTCCGCTCCAATAAGCCCCAAAATACGTTGAATAAAAACACGTTCAATTTGTGCTTTTAAAACGTGAAAATAAAGCACTGCATTGGTTGCTAACACTATAATGGATAAGCTTCTGTGTATATAAAAATTTAGTTCAGGAAAAGCTAACCAATACTGTGGTAATCCATATCCCCATCTGTCAATTTGTAAATCGACAAATTGCCTTACCTGTATTCCTAGCACAATTTGTATCAAAGTAAGTGTAAAGGTTACGTAAAGCAGTACTCTAATTTTTCGAGACGGTAATTTACTTAGTCCAAAAGATTTAGAGGCAACACGAACCACTAAAATAAATCCTATAAGCAATAATGCCATAAGCATATGCAGTGATATTTTTAAGGGCAATAAATTAGAGTCTACAACTGTTTTTCCCAACCATGCTTGAAATAAAATCCCTAGTAGTGATAGCAGTGAAAAAATAAAAATTATGGGTTTTTTGCGCCACCATTTTAGGCTGTATCCAAACAGTATAAGTATGGCTAAAGCAGAGAGTGCTCCTAGTAATCGGTTTATGAATTCGATCCACGTGTGTTTGGCATTAAAAATTGCATAATCGTGTTTGGTGTAAGGTTCCCAAAAATCGGGATTAAAACTTTCGGAACTCGTAAAGTTTTTTGAAGCAACCAATAAACGTTCTTCGTCGATAATCACATTACCTTTTTGGTATGTTGTATTGGGTTTCCATTCCAATTGTTCGGCTTGCGTAGGTGGAATATAATAACCAAAACACTTGGGCCAATCAGGACAACCCATGCCGCTACCCGTCATACGTACCGTAGCACCTGCAGCAATAACAAGATATACGATAATGAGCGAAATACGCGTCCAGCGTTGTAGGTTTTTATACATAATCAGGCGGGCGATAAGCCCATTTGTTGTGCTTTGGTTAACATAAATGTGTGTGCAGCTTCGTATTCGTTAGGGATTTCACCCTCCAAGATGGCTTCTTTAATAGCCTCTTTAATTTCGCCTACTTGACGGCACGGCTTAAGTGCAAAAATACGCATGATTTCCTCTCCTGACACAGGCGGTTGAAAGTTTCGAATATGGTCTCTAGCTTCAACTTCTTTTACTTTGTTTTTTACAATTTCAAAGTTTTGATGGTAGCGTGCAAATCGCTTTGGATTTTTTGTTGTAATGTCTGCTTTACATAGTAAAAGCAAATCATCTAATAAATCACCAGCATCAAATATCAGACGTCTTACAGCAGCATCTGTAACGTCGTCTTGTGCAATAACAATAGGCCTTGAACTCATATAAACGAGTTTTTGCACATATTTCATTTTCTCATTTAAGGGCATGCGCATTCGTTTGAATAGCTTATATACCATTTTGGCACCAACGAATTCGTGTGCATGAAAAGTCCAGCCTACTTTTTTATCATATTTTTTTGTGGGTGCTTTGCCAATATCGTGTAAAAGTGCTGCCCAGCGCAACCAAATATTGTTTGAATATTCGCTGATGTTATCCACGACTTCTAGCGTGTGATAAAAGTTGTCTTTGTGGCGTTGCCCTTCTACTTCGTCAATGCCTTTTAGAGCGGTTATTTCAGTTAAAATATGCGCTAAAAGCCCTGTTTTTTCAAGCAATAAAAAACCTGTTGAAGGTTTTTTACAAATCAATATCTTATGCAATTCTTCTACAATACGCTCTTTAGATAATATAGCAACGCGTTTGTTGTTTTTGATTATGGAATCAAAGGATTTTTGTTCAATCTCAAAGTCTAATTGATTGGCAAATCGGATGGCACGTAGCATTCTTAAGGGATCATCAGAATAGGTAATATCGGGGTCTAAGGGCGTGCGTAACACTCCTTTTTCTAGGTCTGCAATGCCATTAAATGGGTCTAAAAGTGCGCCAAATTGTGCTGTATTTAGACAAAGCGCTAAGGCGTTGATGGTAAAATCTCGTCGGTTTTGATCGTCTTCCAAGCTGCCATTTTCCACAACTGGATTACGGCTATCGGATGTGTAACTTTCTTTACGTGCACCAACAAACTCAAGCTGCGTATCACCAAACTTTATCATGGCTGTGCCGTAGTTTTTAAAGACTTGAATTTGATTCTTTCCAGGAAGAAACTCAGCAAATTTTTTTGCTAAAGCAATACCACTACCAACAGCAACTATGTCAATATCCGAACCTGTTTCGCGTCCCAAGAACGTGTCCCTCACAAATCCTCCAATAACATAAGCTTCAATATGCAGGGCATCGGCAGCTTTTTGGATATAAGAAAATGCAGGCAACTCAAGTGCCTTGTTAATAAGTGCTTTGTTGATTTTCATCTCAATTGTTTCACACTTCCATCGGGTAATACTTTCAAAACTCGCGATGGTATTTGTGCT
>CATAMV010000124.1 GCA_949487855.1 Bacteroidota bacterium | reverse complement strand
GTTATTAAACACCTGAATGGGCTTATCTGCAAGCAAGGCATTCAAAAACAACATGGGTGCCATATCGGGTCTTCCCCAAGGGCCATAGACAGTAAAAAAGCGCAAGCCTGTGGTGTTTAGTCCGTGCAAATGGCTGTAGGTATGCGCCATAAGTTCATTGGTTTTTTTAGTTGCCGCATACATACTAATAGGATGATCAACACGATCATTTTCATTGTAAGGGACTTTGGTTTGATTGCCATACACAGAGCTGCTAGAAGCGTAATATAATTGTTTGATATTGTACTTTCTACTGGCTTCTAGCACGTTAAAAAAACCATTTATATTGGTTGATACATACGGTTCGGGATGCTTTAGCGAATACCGAACACCCGCCTGTGCTGCCAAGTGAATAATCTTATCAAACTGTTCCTGTTCAAAAAGGCGGTTGATTTTTTTTGAATTGACGATATCCATACGTTCAAAACGAAAACTTCCTTGCAACGAAGGACTCAATTTATCTAATTGGTTAAGACGTGCTTCTTTTAAACTTACCGAGTAGTAGCTGTTCATATTGTCAATACCTACAACCTCATAGCCACTTTCAACGAGCAATTTGCTCACGTGATATCCGATAAATCCGGCCGCGCCGGTGACTAAAATTTTATCCATCAATTTTTTTCTGTTTATGGAAAATCCGATTCGAAATCCAATCACCACCCCAAACGCAAAATAAGCCTAATAATACTCCAGCAAAAATATCGGCTACAAAATGCTGAAACAAAAATACGCGAGAATAGCCAACTAACAATATGGTAGCATACAGCAAGAGCCGTTTATAAGATTTTTGGACATAACGCATCAGGAAAAATCCATAGGTAGCTGCAGATGCCGTATGCCCAGATGGGAAGGAACGAAAGCGATGAAATGACAAGGAGAAATCATCCGGATTCCAACCTTCAGGTAGTGTGGTAAAATGCGCAATGGGTCTGGTCACATCTGGAAAAATAAGTTGCTTAAACAAATAAATACCAAGGCCCATTAGTGCAGAAACAATCAAAAAGTTGATGAGCTCTGGTTTTATAAGTGAATTTTTTTTGGCAGCAATAACCCAAACTAAACCAAAAACGATAAGTGCAAACCACCCATCACCCATAAAAGTAATGACGTTAAAAAGATGGAAAAGTTCTGGAGCAACGAATAAATTAAAGGGAAGTTCTAATGTCCCTCTACCTACAAACGCCATAGGCAACAACAGCAAGTGCAGTGTCCCAAAAAAAAGTAAGTATTTGGACGAACGAGGTGCAGAAAGAAGGCGTATAAATTGCATTGTTGCAAATATAGCATCAAATTATACTGTAAATTTGTACCTCTATGAAAAAGATCATTATTGTTGGCTCAGGATTTTCTTCCTTATCCGCAGCATGCTATTTGGCAAAAAAAGGGCATAAAATACAAGTACTAGAAAAAAACGATTCCTTAGGCGGGCGGGCGCGCCAGTTTAAAAAAGATGGATTCACTTTTGATATGGGACCTTCATGGTATTGGATGCCCGATGTATTTGAATCTTTCTTTGGAGATTTTGGCAAGCAGGTTTCCGATTATTATCAATTAGATAGATTATCTCCTGGATATCAAGTTGTTTTTGGTAAAGACGATGTGTTTCCCGTTGAGGATAGCATTGCTAAAATTGCAGCACGATTCGATGAAATTGAACCTGGAAGCGGAGCCAAATTAGAACGATTTTTAGAAAAAGCGCGTAATAATTACGATATAGCCGTAAAAGATTTGGTTTATCGTCCTGGTGTTTCACCTCTTGAGTTGGTAACCCCACAAACAGTCCGTAAAGTCGGCTTGTTTTTCACCAATATTCGAAAGCAAGTAGAGCAGCAGTTTAAAAACCCTAAGCTGCGCTCGTTATTGCAATTCCCTGTATTGTTCTTGGGCGCAAAACCCGAAAGCACACCTGCCTTTTATAACTTTATGAATTACGCTGATTTTGGCTTAGGCACCTGGCACCCAAAAGGGGGAAT
>CATAMV010000123.1 GCA_949487855.1 Bacteroidota bacterium | reverse complement strand
TGTTAATGGGGTTTGTATCTGAGGGTAACACCAAGTCGGTCATAACCGTCTTGGACTGCTCTGGGTGCTTTGGTTTCATCGGAATTATTTTTTCAGTACCCACGCATCTGGGTAATTGTTGCGCTTGATGCCTGACATTGCGTTGTACGCTTCGCGTTTTGTTGGGAAAGAGGCAAAAGAAACTTGATAAAAACCTTGTGGCGTTTGGGCTAATTTTTTTGCGTCGTAATAGCCCTTACGTTGTAAGGATGCAGCCAATCGTTGTGCGTTTGCTTCGCTTCTAAACGAGCCTGCAATTACGTGAAAGCCTTCAACTGGCGTTGGTTTAGGTAATTCGATTTTTAAAGTCGGCAATTCGCCCAAGTCATAAACCGAAAGCGCTGCTTGTTCGCGTGCCGCTTCACGCAGCGATTGCTCGGTTTGCCATTGTGCATCTGCTTGTTGGTTTAAAAAACTGTTTGAGCCCACGGCAAATAATGCCAAAACACTTGCTGCAACAGCCACATAACCAAAAACACGTTTCGATTTTGTTTGATCAAGCTCAAAATACACGGGTGGTTTGGCGGGTTGTTCGGCAATGGTTCTAGAAATCGGGTGTGCAGGCACTTCAGGAAGCGCGTAACTAGCCGCCAAAAAATTTAACCCACTTTCAGGAGTAAAAACCATTTTACCTTCGCTATTTAACACAAGTGAACCCAAGGTTGGGACGTCTAATTTGCCTTTTTGAAGTTTTTCCTTCCAAGCAATGGTGTGTTGGTGCATGTCCATAACAGCACGTTCATAGCTTATGCCAAACGAAGTTGCTAAATGGGAAGCTAAAGTGCCATCGTTAGATTGCAATTGCGCGTTAAACGACACTACTTTTGTAGGAGGGAAATACAATTGCGTAGTCTCATCGTAGTACGCTGCTTTTTGTTCTACCAAAAAAGCACCAAAACCGGGAACTGTAACACAATCGTGTTTGTACAATAAATAGTGGATATGCGCTGAAAGGTCCATATCACAAATGTACATTTTTTAGCGAAACCTTAAAAGTTCTGTTTTTGTATTTTTACAAGAACCCAATCTTATGGAAAAAAGAGAACTTATTGCCACACTTGCGCTTCCAAAAATGCCCAAAGTTGGATGTAAAACCGCGCGAAAACTCATTCGTTATTTTGGAAATGCAGCTGCCGTTTTTGAAAAAATCGAACAAACAAACCAATCGCAATTTGAAGCGATTTCAAAAGTATTTCGGCGTTCCGAAACACAGAACATCCTCAAAGCTGCCGAAAAAGAAGTAGCGTTAATAGAAAAGCGTAATATCAATTGGATTGCCTATTCCGACATGGATTTTCCGGCCTCCTTACACCAATGTGCAGATGCGCCTCTGGTGCTGTTTTATTCGGGGCAGCCTTTTCCAAATACCACCCGTATTGTAAGTATTGTTGGCACACGACAACCCAGCGAGCACGGAAAGGCTTTTGTAAGGCAATTGATCAAAGAACTTGCGCCCTATCAGCCAACAATTGTTTCTGGATTTGCCTACGGTATTGACATTGAGGCGCAACTTGCAGCAGTTGACAATGGGTTGGTTACTTTTGGATGTTTGGGACATGGCATTTTAGGCTGTTATCCCAAGCAGCATCAAAAATACCGAAAACGCATTGAAGAAACGGGTGGGTTTTTATCTGAAGTTTGGGCAAAAGAGCCTTTTCAACGGGCACATTTTTTACAGCGTAATCGCATTATTGCAGGGTTAGCTCAAGCCACTATAGTAGTAGAGTCACGAGAAAAAGGCGGCGCGCTCACTACGGCACATTACGCCAAAAGCTATCATCGTGATGTGTTTGCTGCGCCCGGAAGACCAAACGATGTAACCGCAAGCGGATGTTTGGAACTCATCAAAACAAGACAAGCAGAGTGTATAACAAGTGGAGAAGATGTGGCACGCGCCTTAGGCTGGAAACAACGTCAAAACCCAATACCGCAACCCAAACTTTTTATTGAACTCAACGAAAAAGAAAAACAAGTAATCAGCCATATGAGCAGTATCCCAAAACACATCGATCTTATTGCATTAGATGCTAAGCTCAAAGTAAGTGAAATCGCAAGTATCTTATTTCAGTTGGAAATGAAAGGAGCCGTCATGGCGCAAGCGGGTAAGCAGTTTAAAACGATTTAGACGAAAATCCCAGGTTGGTACGCACACGCTTTAACACTTCTTGTGCAACCTTACGTGCTTTTTCAGCGCCTTTTTGAAGTTGCCCCTCCAAAACTTCGGGTTGTTCCATCAAGGAATCAAATTTCGTTCTAGCTGTAGCAAAGCGCTCCAAAATAGCCTCATATAAGGCTTGTTTCGCATGGCCGTAGCCAAAACCACCTGCTTCGTAATTTGAACGCATGGTCGCAATCTCAGCTTCCGTAGCGATTAGCGAATACAAGGAAAATACCGTGCACGTATCTGGATTTTTGGGTGCTTCAAGTGGCGTGCTGTCTGTTGCGATGGACATTACTTGTTTACGCAATTTCTTTTCTGGCAAGAAAATGTTAATGGTGTTGTCTTTGGATTTACTCATTTTACTGCCGTCTGTTCCTAAAACATACTGGGTTTCGGTTTGCAGTTTGGCTTCGGGTAAGACAAATGTATCGCCGTAAGTGGTATGAAAACGACTTGCTACATCTCGCGCCATTTCTAAATGTTGCAATTGGTCTTTTCCTACAGGAACCCAATTCGCATCGTAAAGCAAAATATCTGCCGCCATAAGCATGGGATAAGTAAACAATCCCGCGTTTACATCTTCCAATCGGTCAGCTTTGTCTTTAAAAGAGTGTGCCAACGACAGTCGGCTGTAGGGAAAACAACAATTTAAATACCACGCCAATTCGGTTACTTCAGGCACATCAGACTGGCGGTAAAAACAGGCTTTGTCTGAATCTAGTCCACAAGCTAGCCACGCCGCTGCTGTAGCTTGTGTGTTTGTTTTAAGTTGATCTGCATCTTTAATTTGCGTAAGCGAATGCATATCGGCAATAAACAAGAATGCTTCTTCATTGCTGTTTTTTGCCATGTCAATGGCAGGAAGTATGGCACCCAATAAATTGCCCAAATGGGGTGTGCCTGTACTTTGAATGCCTGTAAGTATGCGTGCCATAAAAAATTGTATCTGCACAAAAATAACGGATTTCACGCATCAATCGCTATTTTTGGCGCTATGGTTTACCTCCGCAAGCTACTTTTAGGGCTTTGGAACATTTGGTTTTACATTGTTGCAGGTGTTGGCCTGTTGGCCGTATTCCCTTTTTTACTGTTGTGTCTTACAAGAGAAAAATGGTATCCGGGTATTTTCTATGCAGCCCGCTATTTTTGGTCTCCTTTAATCATGTTTGGAATGGGTTTTATACCTGTCATCAAGCACAAAGTGGATCTAGACTACAGTAAGCAATATATGTTTGTTGCCAATCATTTAAGCATGATTGACATCATGATGACATTTATGGCCATTCGAAAGCCTGCGGTTTTTGTAGGAAAAATGGAGTTAGATCGCCTTCCTTTTTTTGCTACAATTTACAAGCGTGCTGCAATTTTGGTCAACCGTGACAGTATTTCAAGTAGAAAAAATGTGTACAAACAGGCCAAGCGCAAATTAGAATTGGGATTTAATATGGTCATTTACCCCGAAGGGTTGGTGCCAGAGCCTGATGTGTTTTTAGCGCCATTTAAAAACGGGGCTTTCAGTATTGCTGTTGAGCATCAAATTCCCATTGTTCCCATTACATTACCAGATTGCAAAAAGCGGTTTCCTTTTCAGTTTTCCTATAAATACTGGGTAGGAAAACCTGGTATTGTTCGTGCAAATGTGCACGCACCCATAAGCACAAAAGGACTGACGCAAAAAAACATCCCTGAGCTTAAAGAACAAGTGCGTGAATTTATGAGTGAAGCACTCAAAAAAGAAGGATATAAATAGAGATTAAAATCAGTGATTTTGAATAAATCATGCTGGTTAATTCTTTTTTTTGAGGTTAATATTTAACTATATTGCCAAAAAAAACGACATGGTTCGTCAACGTTTGGTTTTTATTGCAACTATTGCTAGCCTTAGCTTACAAAGTTTCATTTTTGGATCTCCCATTCAAGCCACTTCCATAACTGGATTCAGTCCTAGCACTATCTGTGCAGGCTCCAGTACCACCATACAGGTAAATGGCTCAGGGTTTTTGGACGTTATTGCGGCTAAAATTGGTGTAACACCTGTTTCCTATAACATTATTGATGACTCAACTCTAGAAATCCTGAATACTTCCGGGGCTTCAACAGGAAACATTGTCTTAGAAACTTCAACTGCGCCACTTGTGAGTCCAAATGAATTAATCATTACCGAATTAACCCCAGCACTTACTTCAAACGAAACTGGAGTAATTTGTGATGGTACTTCTGTAACATATACTGCTACAGGGGGTAGTCTATATGAGTTTTTTATTGATGGAGTTGTCAATGGAGCAATATCGCCAAACAACTCTATCACTTTTAATCCCACTGACGGGCAAAATATTTATGCTAAAGTATATGACACTTCAACTAATTGTAGTGCTATTACAAATGTCATTACGGCTCAAATAGAAGCTGTTTCAATTCCACAACTCATATCTAGCGCTGCCAACATAACCGTTTGCAATAATGAACCGCTACCCGCTAGTATTATTTTCAGACTTACAAATGGAGCAAACGATGCTTTTGTCACAGGGCTTCCTCCAGGAATTTCTGCTGAAATTAGTGGTAATAACGTCATTATCAGCGGTACTCCAAACATTGTTACAGCACAAGATTACAATTATGTCATTACCCCTAGTGGTGTTTCTTGTGTAGATTCTGCATATGGAATCATTTCGGTTACATTGGACGCATCACTTGAGAAAGCATCATTATCCGGAGATACTTCACAAACTTTATGTGAGGGAAATACTTTAGCCCCTATTTCGTTTACTGTTGGTGGTGGTGCTACAAATGCTACGGTATCTGGACTTCCTAACGGTGTGAATTTCTC
>CATAMV010000122.1 GCA_949487855.1 Bacteroidota bacterium | reverse complement strand
TGCTCAAATTATTTATTACACATGCAAGGCACAGTTAAATTTTTCAACGAGTCAAAAGGTTTTGGCTTTATTACTACTGACTCAGGAGAAGATGTTTTTGTACATATCAGCGCGTTAGACGGTCTATCAATCAATGAAGGCGACAGCGTGACTTTTGAAATTGTTGATGGAAAAAGAGGCAAGGCGGCAAGCGACATAAAACTCGCTTAACCCTTTCTGTATTCCATAAACGGCTTACTTTATTACGTAAACAATAGCTGGGCGTTTCCGGCAAACAGTTTTACGGCAATTGCCATCAGTACTACACCAAATATTTTACGGATAATATTTATCCCAGATTGTCCTAACACATTTTCTATGCGTTTGGATGACTTGAGTACCACGTAAACTATTGCAATGTTGATGACAATGGCAATGATGATGTTTAGTACGTCATATGCTGCTCGCAGGGACAATAATGAAGTTAGCGTTCCCGCGCCCGCAATCAGCGGGAAGGCAATGGGTACTATTGAAGCTGTTTCAGGTGTTTCGTCTTTGTAAAGTTGGATGCCTAAAATCATTTCCAGCGCCATAAAGAATATTATGAGTGCTCCCGCAACAGCAAATGAGTTTACGTCAATACCAATAAGTCTTAGAATACTTTCACCTAAAAAAAGGAAGGCAATCATTATTATGCCAGCAACAAGGGAGGCTTTTTCTGATTGGATATGACCAACTTTTTGACGAAGGCCAATTATAATAGGCGTACTACCAACAATGTCAATTACGGCAAACAGCACCATAGTGCACGTCACAATTTCTTTTAGATTAAGCATGATCAAATATACTTTTTTTGTGCAATCAAAATTGTAGTTTAGCGTTATGTTCCAGTTGGGTAAAACGTTGGTGTCTGAAACACTTTTTGATCAAGCTTTTACGTGTGATGTATCGGCATGTAAAGGGGCGTGTTGTGTTGAAGGTGAGGCAGGCGCACCCTTAGAATTGAAAGAGATTGAGCAACTAAAAGCCCAATGGCATGAAGTAAAACCCTACTTGACAAAAGACGGTATTACCGCGCTTGAGGCTCAAGGGGTAGCGACTCAAAACGCTTTTAAAGAATGGGAAACACCTCTTATAGACGGAAAAGCTTGCGCCTATATAAATTATGACGAAGCGGGCATAGCGCAATGTGGCATTGAGCAAGCACATCGTCATGGAGACACCAAATTACAAAAACCCATTTCTTGTCATTTATATCCTGTTCGAGTAAAAAAATATAGTGCTTTTGTGGCGGTCAATTACCACGAATGGTCTATTTGTAGCGCTGGTTGTGACTTGGGCGCGGCTTTAAAACGCCCGCTGTATCAATTTGTGGAAGCTGCGCTAGTGCGAAAGTTTGGAAAAGCGTGGTATGATGCGCTGCATACGGCAGCACAAGAATTCGCAAATCAACAAAAAGAATAAGGGCTTTGCTTCCCATAAGACTGTTTTTAACTTGCTTTAAATCAGCATATTAAAATTAAGTTTTTATAGTTGTTTTTGTAGGGGAAACCTTAATTTTTGTTAAAAACTATAAGGCATTGTGGAAAAGTATGCCTTTCATTTCTCCTTAATTTTTGGAACATTTGTAAAGCACTAAGCATCCCACTTTAACATTTAAAAAAAAATTATGTCAGTTTTTGTAGAACCCATTTTGTCTGAAAACAAGAATCGCTTCGTTATTTTCCCTATTCAACACCACGATATTTGGGAGTGGTACAAAAAGCAAGAAGCCTGTTTTTGGACGGCAGAAGAAATTGATTTACATCAAGA
>CATAMV010000121.1 GCA_949487855.1 Bacteroidota bacterium | reverse complement strand
TTTTCAAAGGTTTGTCCCCCTGGACCGATGACTTGCTTGGATATGCTTTGGCTAAAGCCTAAGCACCCAACAAACAGAAAAACAACTTTTAAATAGCGCATAAATTTTTCTAAATTTAAATAATTATCGTTTATGCGCAAAACCTCGGATTACACACAAAAAAATTATCCCCAAAAACAACAAATTATTCTTGAGGATAATCGTACTGAAGGCGGGACTTGAACCAACAATTACAAAGCTCAAAGATTTATCGTTTTTGACAAATCTTCTCGAAAATAGTTCGATTTAACTCCTTTCTGCTCCACCAAACAGGACAATCTCGTATGATTTGAGATTTGTCTTTTTTATTTTATTCTTGACGGAGTGATACACTTTAAAGCATCCGCTAGACATTCATGCCAGCAGCAACGTTTTGAGACAAGCGCTCATAAACGCCAGAGGTAAGTTTTTCCCGAATAGCCGAAAAAGCCGTTAGGGTCTCCTCAACATCTGTTAGCGTATGCGAAGAAGTTGGGATAAGACGTAGTAAAATCATTCCTTTTGGAATAACAGGATACACCACAATGGAGCAGAAAATTCCGTGATTCTCGCGAAGGTCTTTTACCAAAACCATCGCTTCTAGAACACTTCCTTTCATGTAAACTGGTGTGACACAACTCTGTGTTGTCCCAATATCGAAACCACGCTCTTTAAGTCCACTTTGAAGCGCATTCACATTCTCCCAAAGTTTAGATTTTAATTCAGGCATGGTTCTAAGCATATCCAAACGTTTTAACGCACCTTTAACCAATACCATTTGCAATGATTTGGCAAAAACTTGCGAACGCATGTTATACTTCATGTAGTCCATAATTTCTTTGTCGCCGGCAATAAACGCACCTGTACTCGCCATAGATTTAGCAAATGTGGCAAAATACACATCAATATCATCCATAATGCCTTGCTCCTCGCCTGCTCCAGCTCCTGTAGCGCCTAAAGTACCAAAACCATGCGCGTCATCAACTACAAAACGAAAACCATACTTTTCCTTGAGGGCGGCTATTTCACGTAAACGACCTTGCTCGCCTCGCATACCAAAAACACCTTCCGATATTACCAAAATACCGCCGCCTGTTTCATTTGCAACTTTGGTTGCACGGACTAAATTCTTCTCTAAACTTTCAATATCGTTGTGACGAAATGTAAAACGTTTTCCAATATGCAATCGTACACCATCAACAATACATGCATGTGAATCTACATCGTAAACAATAACATCATTTTTGGAAACTAAGGTATCAATGGTAGATAAAATACCTTGATAGCCAAAATTGAGTACATAAGCGGCTTCTTTACCTACAAACGCAGCCAATTCATCTTGTAACTGTTCGTGAAATGACGTATGCCCCGACATGAGTCGTGCGCCCATTGGATAGGCAGATCCGTGCTCAGCTGCAGCCTCAGCATCAACTTTACGCACTTCTGGATGATTTGCAAGTCCAAGATAGTCGTTTACACTCCATGTAATCACTTCCTTTCCTTGGAATTTCATTCGGTTTCCAATAGGTCCTTCAAGTTTAGGGAACGCAAAATATCCTTCTGCTACAGAAGCCCACTTCCCAAGCGGTCCTTTATTTTCACGGATTTTAGCAAACAAATCGGTAGTCAATGTATTGGTTTTAAAGTTGTTGCAAATATAGGGTATTGCCCCTTAAAAGTGTCTATTCGTTTAACGAATGTATTCAATAGGTTTTTCTTTTTCAATGTTTTTAGCATCAAAAAAGCCTTGTTCACGCATCCACTTATCTGAATAAATTTTACTCATATAACGCGAACCGTGGTCACAAAAAATGACAACAACTACGCTATTTGCATCAAAATACTTACCCGTTTTATCCAACTGACGTATTGCTTGGAGTGCTGCACCAGATGTATATCCTACAAAAAGACCTTCGGTTTTTGCAATGTCGCGGGCAGCGTGTGCGCTTTCTTCATCCGTTACTTTTTCAAAATGATCAATAACGTCAAAGTCTGTTGCGGTAGGGATTAAGTTTTTTCCGAGTCCTTCAATGCGGTATGGATAAATTTCGTTTGCGTCAAACTCTTGTGTTTCATGGTACTTTTTAAGTACAGAACCATAGGCATCTACACCAATAATTTGAACATCTTTATTTTGCTCTTTAAGGTAACGACCAATTCCAGAAATAGTACCACCTGTCCCACTACTAGCCACTAAATGTGTGATTTGCCCATTGGTTTGCTTCCAAATTTCAGGACCTGTAGTAAGGTAATGTGCATCCGTATTAAGCTCGTTAAAATACTGGTTGATGTAAACAGAACCTTCTATTTCGTTATGCAACCGCTTTGCTACTTGATAATATGATCGTGGATCATCAGCGCTTACATGACCTGGACAAACATAAACTTTTGCACCCATGGCGCGCAGCATATCAATTTTATCAGGTGAAGATTTTGATGTAACCGCCAAAACACATTCATATCCTTTAATAATACTCACCATAGCAAGGCTGTAGCCCGTATTACCAGAAGTAGTTTCAATTATGGTACTTCCAGGCTTTACAAGGCCCTTATTTTCTGCCTGCTCTAGTATGTGTAGGGCAATGCGATCCTTATTGGAGTGACCGGGGTTAAATGCTTCGACTTTGGCATAATAACTACCAGAAAAGTCTTTGGTAACATGATTAAGCTTTACTAGCGGAGTGTCGCCAATCAGCTCTAATGCGTTGTTGTAAGCTGCTATTTTATTGGTTGTCATATCTTAACACGCCGGGGGCGGATAATTTGAATGCGAATTTACAAAAATTCATCAAACTATACATTTCCTCATATATTTAGTTCTGTTCTAAATGCAATAAAAAGGCGTATTCCATTGCTATTTCTTTAAGTGCTTCAAAACGTCCAGAGGCACCGCCATGACCTGCATCCATATTGGTATGCAACAAAATAAAGTTATCCCCTTGATGCTTGTCTCGAAGTTTGGCTGTCCACTTTGCAGGCTCCCAATACTGCACTTGCGAGTCGTGTAATCCTGTGGTTATAAGTGTATTAGGGTATGAAACCTCTCGTACATTGTCATAGGGTGAATAAGATTTGATATAATCATAATATTCTTTTTCGTTTGGATTTCCCCACTCGTCATACTCTCCAGTTGTAAGTGGGATAGTATCGTCAAGCATCGTGGTAACGACATCAACAAACGGAACAGCAGCCACTACCCCTTTGTAAAGTTCTGGTGCCATATTCATGATGGCACCCATCAGCAATCCACCAGCAGAACCACCCATGGCATACAAATGCTGCGCAGACGTGTAATTTTTTTCAATTAGAAATTTTGAGCAGCTAACAAAATCCGTAAAGGTGTTTTTCTTTGAAAGCATACGGCCTTTTTCATACCATGGACGACCAAGATATTCGCCTCCCCTTACATGTGCAATCGCAAACACAAAACCACGATCCAGTAAACTCAATCGAACCGATGAAAAATAGGGATCAATGGTGTTGCCATAAGAGCCATAAGCATATTGTAACAATGGGGTGTTTGGAGTTAAATCAGTATCAACATGGCGTACAAGAGAAATTGGAATTTTGGTACCGTCATCAGCAGTTGCCCAAAGACGTTCTGCCGTATAATTCTCTTTATCAAATGTACCCCCTAAAACTTCTTGTTCTTTTTTGATTTCTTTCGTTTTGGTTTTGGTGTTATAATCAATAACACTAGATGGAGTGGTTAACGAAGAGAAATTATAACGGAATACATGCGCATCAAAGTCTAAATTAGTACTCATAGATGCAGTATAGGTTTCGCTATCAAATTCCAAATAATAATCCTCTTTACCATCCCAGTGAATCACACGAAGCTGCAATAATCCATTCTGACGTTCTCCTACCACCATAAATTCACGAAACAACTCGACATCCTCCAACAACACATCTTCCCTGTGGGGCAGTACATCTTCCCAGTTATCCTTACCAGGTGCAGAGATTGGAGCCTTAACCAATTTAAAATTGGTGCTATTATCTGCATTGGTGGAAATGTAAAATGCATCATCAAAATGAGCTACACTATACTCCAATCCACGTTCACGTTTGTGTATGGTTTTAAAAATACCTTCCGGAGTGTCAGCACCTAAAAACTGATATTCAGAAGTCATGGTACTTGTAGAACCAATCATGATGTATTTACGCGATTTTGAGGGATATACAAACGTGTAAAATGTTTCGTCTTTTTCTTCAAAAACCATGACGTCATTATCTTGTTGCTGCCCCAATTCGTGCCTGTAAATGCGATCGGTTCGAAGGGTTTCTTCGTTTTTTGCAGTGTAAAACATAGTGCTACTGTTTGTAGCCCATGTAGCATATGAACTCACCCCATGGATTTCATCATCAAGCATATCACCTGTGATCAAATTTTTTACTTTAATGGTGTAAATTCGTCTTGAAAGGGTATCGATTCCAAAAGCAAGCTTGGTGTTATCTGGACTAACGCTTAATCCTGATACTTGGCAATATGATAAATCTTTTGCCAACTCATTCACATCCAATAGAATCTCTTCTTTGGCGTCTAAAGATTTGTGTTTTCTTGTATAAATGGGGTAGTCTTTTCCTTTTTCAAACTTGCGGATATACCAATACTCATTTAAAAAATAGGGCACCGAGCTATCATCTTCCTTGATGCGACCTTTCATTTCTTTAAAAAGATCTTTTTGAAGTTTTTCTGTAGGTTTAAGTATCGCTTTGGTGTAGGAGTTTTCGTCTTCTAAATATTGAATTACTTCGGGGTTTTCACGCTCGTTGAGCCAATAGTATGGATCGATGCGAGTATCGCCATGCTTCGTTAATTTTTTTTCCTTTACAGAAGCATTGGGCGGTGTATGTGTCATATGTGTATAGCTAAAAAATAAGCAACAAAAATAAGCAGCTAAAAGAACATTTGAGGTCATAATAATGTATTTTTGGACTTTAAATGTAATAAACTTTGACACAAGACCAACTCAAAAGTCTTATTGAGCGCCTTGGTGCGCTGAGGAGGTATCTTTGACGTAGATGCCAAACGCATTGAAGTATCCAATAAGGAAGAGAAAACATTAGACCCAAACTTTTGGAACGATTCCAAAGTAGCAGAACAATACATGCGCGAACTTCGAAGCGTAAAGCAATGGGTGTTAGGTTACGAAAAAGCAGCCCAGTTTGTTGAAGAACTTGAAGTGCTTTACGAATTTCACAAAGCAGGTGAAGTAGATGAGACAGAACTACAGTCGCTTTGGGAAGTTACCATTGCCCATTTTGAAGATTTGGAGTTTAAAAACATGCTCTCTGATGAAGGGGATGGATTAAGCGCAGTACTTCAAATTACCGCAGGTGCAGGAGGTACTGAAAGCTGTGACTGGGCGGCCATGCTGATGCGTATGTATCAAATGTGGGCAGATAAAAAAGGGTTTAAAGTTAGAGAACTCAACCACCAAGAAGGCGATGTTGCGGGCATCAAAACCGTTACTTTAGAAATTGATGGCGACTTTGCTTTTGGGTGGTTAAAAGGAGAGAATGGCGTGCACCGATTAGTGCGCATATCCCCTTTTGATAGCAATGCTAAGCGACATACAAGTTTTGCGTCTGTTTATGTATATCCGCTTGTGGATGACACCATTGAAATCGAAATAAATCCAGCCGATATCGAAATTACAACTGCCAGATCCAGTGGTGCTGGCGGGCAAAATGTAAATAAAGTTGAAACCAAAGTGCAGTTGGTGCACAAGCCATCAGGCATTCAAATCTCATGCTCAGAAACCCGTTCACAACACGATAACAGAGAGCGTGCAATGCAAATGCTTCGCTCTCAATTGTATGAAATAGAACTCCAAAAACGTATGGAAGCTCGAAACGACATAGAAGCTGGTAAAATGAAAATTGAGTGGGGTTCACAAATAAGGAACTATGTCTTGCATCCGTACAAACTCATAAAAGACGTTAGAACGCAAGAAGAAACTGCTGCTGTTGACGATGTACTAAACGGAAGTATAGATCGTTTTTTAAAAGCATTTTTAATGACACAACAACAAAACACAAATGATAGCCCATGGGAAAAATAGATACTGTAATTTTTGATTTTGGAGGCGTTCTTATCGATTGGAACCCAGCCTATGTATATCTCAAAGAATTTAGAGGTGATGAACAAAAAATGAATCACTTTTTGGAACATATTTGTTCTTGGGAATGGAACGACAAACAAGATGAGGGATGTTTGATACAAGAAGCAACCGAGGAACGAGTAGCCCTATTTCCAGAACACGAACGCCTTATAAGAATGTATTATGGGCGTTGGAAAGACATGTTAGGCTACGAACACACCGAAACCGTAGAAGTGTTAAAACAATTAAAAGAAAACGGAAAACACAAACTACTGGGGCTTACCAACTGGAGTCACGAAACTTTTCCTGTGGCGTTGGAGCGTTTTGACTTTTTGTCTTGGCTTGATGGGATTATCGTATCAGGAACAGAAAAAATGAAAAAGCCCGACTCGCGTATTTATCAATTAACGCTTGACAGATATGATGTAACAGCCGAAAATGCTGTTTTTATTGACGATAAAAAAGAAAATATAGATGCTGCCATAAAAGAAGGCATTCATGGAATTCATTTTACTTCTGCCAAAATACTAAAGCAAGAATTAGAACGATTAAAAGTTATATAGCTTTAAAAAGTGGGTTGGTATTCATGAGCAACTTAATATTGCTTCAATTTAAAACGTCTTTTAACACAGCTATTGATAACTAAAATTTATATTTGTAAAAAAATTGCATGAATAAGCACCTATTATGCCTTACTTTTATCGTTATGGCATTTTCTGGATTTGGCCAAAGCCGATACACACTTACAGCAACTGTCATTGATAAAAACTCAAAAGACAATCTTCCATTTGCTACAATGATCTTAAAAAATCCCGAAACAAAGGAAGTTATTGGGGGTGCAGTTTCCGACGAAAACGGTTTTGTTATGGTAAAAAGCCCACTTCCAAAAGTGCTAATTCAAATAGATTACGTTAGTTACGAAACTTTGGTTGTTGAGAAATCTGGTTTGTCGCGTAAAACTGCATTGGGAACCCTAGCGCTTAAAGCCAAGGAAAATCAATTGGCTGGTATTGACCTAGTTGGAAGACGTTCAGATGTAGAGATCAGACTTGATAAACTCGTATATAACGTAGGTCAAAACTTAAATGCAAAAGGCACAAACGTATCAAATGTTTTGGACAATATCCCATCTCTTTCAATAGATATTGATGGAAATTTGGAGCTTCGTGGAAACACAAATGTCCGCATTCTTATTGACGGCAAGCCCTCAAGTCTTGTTGGGCTAAATGGCATTGATGCTCTTGCAGATTTACCCGCAGAGTCCATCGAACGTGTTGAAGTGATTACAGCTCCTTCTGCACGCTATCAAGCCGAAGGGAGTTCAGGAATTATCAATATAATTTTAGCAAAAAACACCCTCAAAGGACTTAACGGTGTGTTTAATATTTCAGCAGGGAAGTTCGATAGCTATGGTGCAAATGCGAGCTTGAACTACAAAATCGGAAAGTTTAATTTTTTCACAAATTCAGGTTATAGAGACAACACTGATATGGGAGGAGCTTTCCAAAATAATAGTTATTCAGACAATACTAATTACGACCAATTTGTAGAAACACGAAGTTTCGATAGAAGAAGACAGGGAACAAATATGAATGTTGGGTTTGACTATAATTTTACAGAAAAAACAAAATTTTCCCTCTCCTATGTGCAAAATCAACGGGATGGTGACGATCAGACTATTAATGACCAAAATCACTTTTTATCAACTTCACCCATAACAAAATCGTTGCGTTCAGAAATTGAAGAAGATTACGACCTGAACAAACAGCTAAGCTTATCCCTTACACACAAGTTTAATGAAAGTGGGCATAAAATTGATGTTATCTTACAGCGTGAAAACAATGTTGAAGATGAATTTGCAGATCTAAGAACGCAGCAAATAATGCCTAACAGCATCATGGGGTTGCTAGAAGAAAACAATACTGAGGAAGATCAAAAGCAGTTTTTAGCACAAATAGACTATGTGTATCCCGTAGATAAAAACACACAGTTTGAAGCTGGATATCGCACTACAAATGAGGACCAAAACACGGGGTTTGTTGTACAACAAGAAGACACGAATGGCAATATGGTAGTCAATGAAAGTTTAACAAACTATCTAGATTTTAACCAAGAAGTTCATGCGCTTTATACACAATTTGGTAAAAAATGGGGGAGCTTTTCTATGTTATCTGGACTTAGATACGAACACACCTCAATGACTGTCATACAAAAAACGACCAACGAAGATGGCAATCGTAATTTTGGTGATTTTTTTCCCACACTAAATTTAGGGCTAGAAATTTCTGAAACGGCAAACATCACCATTGGCTATAATAGGCGCATCTCTAGACCACGCTCACGAAGTTTAAATCCATTTCAATCAAGGTCTAGTGAAACCAGTTTTTTTCAAGGAAACCCATACCTAAAACCGAGCTACAGCAATGGCTTTGATATTGGATACTTAAAACAGTTCAAAAAGTTTACTTTTAATAGTTCTGTTTATTTTAGAAGAACCGAAAAACCTGAAAATCGTATTTCCGTAGAATCTGGTGAATTTGCTACAGTTAACGGAGAAGAAACCCCTGTGATAAAGCGTTTTCCAATTAACCTTGGTCGCAGAGACCAGCTGGGGATTGAGGCCAACAGCGCTGTACGTTGGTCAGCAAAATGGCGAACAAATCTTAGCTTTAATATCTTTAGAAGGGTTGAGACGGGTCAATATAACGATCTGAATTTCGACAATGAAAATGAAAGCTGGTCTGGAAATTTCAGAAATAACATGACACTTTTTGGAGATTTCAACACCCAAGTCAATGTGTTTTTTAGAGGTCCATCTCAATCGGCTTTCGGTAGTCGAAAAGCTTTTGGTGGGCTAAACATTGCTTTTAGCAAAGATTTATTTAACGAAAATGCTACCATCAACTTAAATTTTTCAGATGTATTTAATACGCAAATTTACAAGTGGAGAACCTTTACTGAAAATGTGATTACAAGTGGGGAGTATCAAAGAAGAAAACCTGTATATAGACTAACTTTTACCTACAGATTTAGACAAGATAAAGAACGTCAACGCAGAGGCGGCGGTGACGGTTACGGCGATGGTGGCGGATATGAACTCTAATTAGCTTTTAGCTTTTTCGCGCTTTTCCTTAAGCCATTGCATCAAATTTCCTGTTAACCAAAACGGAACAACAAATGTGATAAGGAAGATCATCAGCCAGAAACCAATGGTAAGGATGGTCAAAAATGCAAGGAAGCCGAGATATTGATCAAATTCAATCATGGTCGAAGTTTTGACAAAGGTACATATTGGTTCTTTACCTTACAACAAAAGAAGTGCATATGCTTTTGTATTTTTGCACAAAATAACCAC
>CATAMV010000120.1 GCA_949487855.1 Bacteroidota bacterium | reverse complement strand
TAAAGAAGGGGTCTGTTGGTGGTCCCACCTGGGCTCGAACCAGGGACCAACTGATTATGAGTCAGCTACTCTAACCAACTGAGCTATAGGACCTGCTTGGGCACAAAAGTAAACAATATCCAACTTTTGTAACACACTAAATTAAGTATTTATATCTTAGCATAAAGCTATAGCGATGACACGTTTAATTAAATTTTCATTTTTTGCTGGATTTATACTTGGAACAATTCAGTTTGTGCTTGTTTTAAGTTCTGGGTCTATTATTGCTGGACTTTTTTGGGGAATTGTACCCGCGTGGTTTTGGGCTACCTACCAAAAGTTGAAACAAGAACAAACGGTAAGTCAACTGGAAGGGATTGCCTCATATGCCATGGTCATTTATGGCGGTATTTTAGCTCTTGTAGCTGTTTTGTGTATCATTTCTACAATTGTGTTTATGGTTACAGATCCTGAAATCATTCAGGCTGCTTTGGAACAACAACCCAATTATGACGACTTTAGCGATGAGGAGCTAGACAGCATAACTAAAGTAATGGAAGTACTGCCATCTATAATGCCGCTTATCACAATAGGTGTTTGCCTTCAGTCGGTATCCAATATCAGCTACGGTTTAGCTGTTGTCCGTAATTACAGTCACTAAATGTTGGGTTCACTAAAGGGCCGTTTAGGACTAAATAGGTGCTGAATAATTTTCACTAGCACAATGGCTGCCTGTTTCATGTTTTCTTCAGTTAGGTCTTCCCTTATCTTTCGTGGCGAAACTTTATCCCCTACATGCCTTATTCCTTTGTCGTGTTCCTTAAGTGAAATAATTCCAGCCTGATTTGCTTTTTGCTTCGGGTGCTTATCATTCCAAAGCATGGCGTAAAGCAAAAGTTGGCGGGCTTGTCCAAGGTCTGGGTCTGTAGTCAACAAAGACCAATCTGTTATCCCTAGTTTCCCTACTGTTCCTGTCTTATAGTCCAGCACTCTAATTTTACCGTTGTAAGAATCTACGCGGTCCACCGTTCCTTTGATTTTGATTGGAAATTTGATGCCCGAAATAGTAAAAGAGGTCTCTAGTTTTTGTTCAAGAGCCAATAGTGTTATCGTGTTCCCATTTGCGATTTCTTGTTTTTCTGAAGTAATCATATTTTTAATATTCCGCTTAATTGCGGCAAATGCCAACAAATTTTTTCCTGAAATATCATGCGGGAAAATTTCCATTACAACCTTATTTGCAACAGCGTCAATATTTTTTATCATATCTATAGCATCAGACTCCTTTAGGATTTTTCCTACATAGGGCGAATAAAGAGCTTCCAAACAATTGTGAACTAACGTTCCATAGGTGCGGTAAGAAAAGGATTCTTCCAATTCATCTTCGTCTTTTAAACCAAGTATATAGCGTTTATAAAAGGCATATCCATCATTGATAAACAAATTAAGTGCAGATGGAGAGAGTCCATTTTTAGCTAGCGCATAAAGTTTTTTAAGTGTTGACGCCGTTTTGGGTATAGCCTTGGGCTGGTTCACGGGGGGGATAAATACAGCGTCTTGGATGTACTCCTGCCAGCGATGTAATGGTGGACGTTCATGTGCCCATTGACGGATAAACCGGCTGCGGTCGCCAACCTGAATGCCGTCTGTAGTGCCGTTATAGAGTAAATAAACTTCCTTTGCGCGATACATAAGGCGATAAAAGTGATACGTAAAAATCGCATCTTGATCTTCTTGAGTGGGTAGTCCAAATTCTTTTTTAACGTCGTATGGTATCCATGACGACTGTCCAGATTGGCTCGGTAAAACACCTTCATTAACCCCCGCTATAAGGACATGATCAAAGTCAATAGTGCGGGTTTCTAATACACCCAAAATTTGAAGCCCCTCAAGTGGGGCCCCAACAAAATTTAACTTTTGTCCTGTACTTAATTGCACGTACAAGCTGCGTAACAACGTAAAGGTAATTTCCCCCTCTAATGCTACCAACACCTCTTTTATTTGATGAAATAATGTCAAAAACTTCTCTACGGCAACCCGATATACTTCTGTAATCGCCTGATTTTGTTGTACGTTATAAAATGTTGGCAATATATCAAGCACATCCTTTATCCATTGTTCGGGGGTTGGCGTTTCACAGAACAGTTGGCTTACTAATTCAAAAGCAGATTCAGGTGCCATTTTACTAATAAATGCAGGACTTAAAAAACTTCTATGCTCATTTTTTGCTTCATTCAATAAGGCTGTACAAAACGTGTTGTCATGGGAACTAAAAAGTACTTGTGTTTCGGATAACGATAATAAAGTTTCTACATCTTTATAGTAAAACCCTTTAGGTGTTTTTCGAATAACCATTTTCATAAAAGCAGTCACAAACATCGCCATAGGATGCTGCTCTAATGGATAACCCATTGTTATATTGAGTTTGTCAATCGTTTCTGGAAGGGCGTATAGAAAGGGCAGTAAAAGGGATTCGTCTGCAAGAACAACCGCCGTTTTGGACCAATCTTGATTTGTAGGCATCTTTGCCAACAAAGAGCCCAGCTGTTTGGCCTGCCCTACCTGTTGTTGTACCTCAACGACATGAACGTTTTTTGGAGATTCAAAAACATGATGCGCTTGATTAAAAGGGGTGGGCGCATAGGCTTTCCAGTTTTTTAAATACGTCCGTATAAACGCTCCTGCTTGATGGTATTCGTTTTCCAGCATCCGTTTATCAATGTCCCAAAAAATTTGAGCGCGTTCCTGTGACAAAAGTTCTTGTACTATAAGTGCTTCGCTTGGACTTAATGCGTTAAATCCACAAAAAACAAAAATCGTAGCGTTTTTATGTTGAAGATAGCTTTCCAAATGTAATGTGGCTAAACGATAACAAAGGCCTGGTGTGGCATATCCTGTTTGTTCTAATCTGGAAATAAAATCCAGATACATTCGAGGCAACAACTCCCAAAAAGCTGTATAATTTTGTATGATTTTATCTTGGTTTTCACCCCAAACACGAATCTTATGCAACGAATTGAGGTACGAAAAAAACGGTTCTCGCTCCAACAGGTATTGATCCATGGTGTTAAGGTCTTTCATTAATGGTGAAGACCAACCCAAAAAAACCTCAAAAGAATCTGCTTTTTTTGAGCCTTGTGTTGCGCAATAGCTTTGGTATAGTGCTTGTTGTTGTTGCAGTTCTGTTGCGGGCTGCAATGTACTAATTGACGCTACAAAATCATCAATACTTATCATTTCAGGTAAAATCAGCGGCCCCTTCAAAGACTGAGTTAATTCCCGTTTCAAAAAAAGGCGAGCGCGTCGGTTGGGCAATACAAAGCACACGTTTGCCCAGTTTATATTTTGAGCCTCTAATTTTTGAACAACACTTCCAAGAAAGGATTTAGGCATAGCCTAAAATAAAAAAACGCGGTGAATTCACCGCGTTTTCTTATACTTTATTTTGTGTGTTATTAGTTCACTACGATGAACTCTACACGGCGGTTAATCGCACGACCTTCTTCAGTGTCGTTGCTTGCTTTTGGCTTAGCCTCACCAAATGCTTTAGTGATTAAACGATTCTCATCTATACCAAGGTTAACTAAGTAATCTTTGATTGATGAAGCTCGGTTGTTAGAAAGTGGATTGTTATAAGACTCTTCACCCGTATTGTCGGCGTGACCTTCAATACTTATGTTCGCATCACTATTGGCCAATAATACCTTAAGCACTACCGAAAGGCGTTGAACATCTTGAGAATCAATGTTGTACTTTTCTAGGTCAAAGTTGATATTGTAATCCGCCAACATAGAAAGTGGATACTCTGGACAACCGTTGTTAGATGCTGGTCCTGCAACTGCTGGACACTTATCGTCTTTATCAGCAACGCTATCTCCGTCTGCATCTGGACAACCATTCATGTCTTTACTTCCTGCAGCATTTGGACATGCATCGTCAGCGTCTTTAATCCCGTCGCCGTCTGCATCTGGACAACCGTTAAGTGCCGCTACTCCTGCTACATTTGGACATGCATCATCACTATCTTTAATACCATCGTTGTCTGCATCTGGACAACCATTAAGTGCTGCTAATCCAGCCGTTAATGGACAATCGTCATCGCTGTTTCTAATGCCATCTCCGTCATCATCTGGACAACCGTTTAGACTTTCAAGGCCCGCCACTTCTGGACAAGCATCCACGCTATCTTTGACACCATCTCTGTCAGTATCACCATCACCAAAAGCAAATGAGAAACCTGCCAAATGCTGCAAGTGGTTGATGCCGCCTCCGTCATTACCTATAAGACCGTCAAGTTCTGCTGAATAAAATTTATAAGTGGTTTTTAGGGTTAGAGCAAAAGCATCGCTAAACCAATAATTTAAACCAAGTCCAGCGTAAGCAACATAAAAATCTTCCTTATCGCTTGAAATATCACTTAGGCCCCCGGCAATGCCAATACCTCCACGAAGTGAAGGGTCAAACTTTCCAAGGTTAACAATTTGATTGGCTGAAAGAGATGTTCCTAAGTCAATGCTATAGTACAGATCATTAGATCCCGACTCGCGGTCTAAATCGTTGATTGTACCTGCTAAATCAACAGAAAAACCACCTCCAATGTATCTAGAAATTTCAAGGTAAGATAAGTTTGAACTAACTTGTGTTTCACCATCTTTACCCTCAAGCTCTAGGTTTAAGGCGTTAGTACCCAAGGTAATGCTCCAAGGGTTTGTATCGTTTTGTGCTAAAATACTAGTACTAAAACTGACTAGCATAAGTGCTGTAAATAAATAATTTTTCATATTTTGTTTAAATATTTAATAATGCAAAACTAATAAAAAAACGCGGTGAAATTACCGCGTTTTTTTATTTAACCCTAATTGTATTACTATTTTGCTACTTTAATTTCAACGCGGCGATTAGCGGCCCGCCCCTCTTTTGTAGTATTACTTGATTTTGGCATAGACTCGCCATATGATTTTGTGCTTAAACGTGTTGCACTAATTCCTGCGTTTTTTAAGCGATTCATTACATATTTCGCTCTTTTATCAGAAAGCGATTTGTTGTATGATGATGATCCCGTATTGTCTGTATGCCCTTCAATGCTAATATCCGTATAAGCATTCGAGTTTAAAACATTAACAACGGTTCTAAGTTTGTTGTCTAATGCAGAAAGTGAGTTTACATCGTGTTCGTCAGAATCAAAATAAACCACAAAATTTGACAATAGCGACAGCGGATACTCTGGCATGGTCACTTTTGGTTTTTCTTGCTTCTCTACTGCAACAGGACAGCCCTGATTTGAAGAAGGCCCTGCTTCTCTTGGGCATTTATCATCTTTGTCAGCAATGCCATCGCTATCTGTATCTGGGCAGCCGCCTAATGAAGCTACTCCTGCTTCATTTGGACATGCATCATCTGCGTCTTTAATTCCATCCCCATCTGCGTCTGGACAGCCATTAAGTGCAGCTAATCCTGCAGTCATGGGACAGTCGTCATCGCTGTTTCTAATGCCATCGCTGTCATCATCTGGACATCCGTTGAGGCTTTCAAGACCTGCCATTTCTGGACATGCGTCTTCACTGTCTTTAACTCCGTCCTTATCAGAATCACTCTCGCCGCCTAAAGCAAATGAAAGACCTAACAAGTGTTGTAAATGGGTTTCTCCTCCATTTTCATTGCCAATTAAACCATCTATATCTTTAGAATAAACTTTATATGTTGTTTTTAGCGTTAGCGCTAAAGCGTCGTTAAACCAATAATTTAGTCCCGCTCCAGCATAAGCTACAAAAAAGTCCTCGTCATAAGCCGCAATTCCACTAACGCCGCCAGCAAGGCCAATACCCCCTCGAAGGGTTGGCTCAAATTTTCCTAAGTCAACAATTTGGTTGGCAGAAAGTGATGTTCCTAAGTCTATGCCATAGTACAAGTCGTCTCCGCCAGATTCGCGCTCTAAGCTGTTCATTGTTCCTGCTAAATCAATCGAAAAACCTCCACCAATATAGCGCGAAACCTCTAGGTGCGAAAAGTTTGGAGAAACCTGTGTTTCTCGATCTTTGCCGTCAAGCAACAGGTTTACGGCATTCGTCCCCACGGTAATTTTCCACGGGTTATCTTGATTTTGTGATAAAGAATTTGTTGAAAATGCTATACACAATAGCATTGTAAATACATGGTATTTCATAATAAGTAGATTAATTTGTTATACCAAAAGTACTAAACTTCTTTTAAAATAAGTGGGGCTTTTAGGTAAATAAGCGTTTTTTGTTTAATTAACAGTGAACTATTTGCTAAAACAGTTGCGTATGCGTTTATTTGATCTTCATGATTTTTGTTGTATGCCCCTGTTTTGTAGTCTAGCAGTAAGGCTTCGCCTTTTTTTGTTACCACAAAACGATCTGGACGAACAATTTCTCCTGATTCTGTAAGAAGGGGGCGCTCGCAATAAACACTATTCGCTGGATCAAAAAAGGCCTTCAACCCCTTGTGGTGAACAACCGATTCGATCTGTTGCTGCAGTTTTTGGAATTTTTCTTTACTTAACAACTCTATTGCTTTTGACTGTGCAATGGCATAATCAATGTCTTGTGGAACTTCAATGTGGGCCATAATTTCATGAAAAAGCAATCCATACTTCGCCTCTTCAGATTTATTTTGTGCCTGCGGAGTGGTGTTTAGGGTGTGTGATAAATTAAATATCCATGGGGTCGTAATTGTCTCTTTTTGCTTATCAACTATGATCGGTTTTTTTCGGGTACCAAAAGTGATGTTGTTGTTTAAGAGTTCGGGAAATAGTTGGGCAAAAACATCTGCCAGGTTATTAGGTGAATTATCTGTTTTTCCTTGTTGGGTTACAATATGCAGCTCATCTATGGGTCGCGTCATTCCCACATATAGGGTGTTAATCGTATCCATTACCGCTTGTGAGTGATACTTTTCATAGGTTTGTTTGGCTCCGTCTCCCATTGCATTAAGTCTTTTACTAACTGGAAGTAGCATCTCGTGAAAAGGTGCGTATACACCCTTTGGTAATGGATACCACGCATAGGTAGTATTCCTACTCATGAATACCGTATCAGCAAAGGGAAGAATTACCACTGGAAATGCCAAGCCTTTTGCTTTGTGAATTGTCATAATTTGAACGGCATCTCTATCCTCAGGCGGACAAACGGTCCAATTGTCTTTTTGCTGTTCCCAATGCGACAATACTTGTGTAGCAGTTGCCTCTTTTTTTGCATAAAGCTTTGCTATTTCATCCATAAAGGCTTGAATATGTGCTGTTAGCATGTCCGTTAATGAAAATGCCCAGATAGCGTACTCAAGCGCAGCATATAAAGGAAGCTGTTGAAAAATACTGAAATCAAACGTTCCTTTAGAGCATTCCGCCAGCACAACACCTAAAGGGCGAAGAAGTTGTTGCTGTGTCCAATCGTGAGGGTCTTGTTGTTCAAGCGCAAATCGTTCCAAAACACCATATTTACTCATACTGCTTTTGGGCTCTATCCGAAGTTTTACCAAATGCATCAAGAATTGTACCTCCAAACTTTTTCCGATAAGTAACGAGTCTGAAGAAGTAATGGGAATTTCAGCTTCAGTTAATGCAGTGGCAATTTGTACACCCTGTTTGTTTTTTCTTACTAGTACACAAATGTCTTTTTTCTGATAACCTTGAAGGATGCAATCATTCACTTTTTGAACTACAGCTTTTTGATAGGCTTCAACCTTTTTGTCTTGACTTTCTTCTACAATTGAAGAGATCGTAATATAGCCGCCTGCTCGGGAGGTTGCTAGCTGATTACAGGTTGTTGCATATAATTTTTGTTGCGATTCTAATGGTAAAAATTGTGCTGCTTTTGTAAAAAATGAATTGTTAAACGATACAATCTTTGCGGAGCTGCGATAATTTGTAGGAAGGTTTTCCACCTCGGGTTTTGTGACAAAGGGAACTTGTTTGTTTGTCAGCCTCATAAACTGCTCTGGGTTTCCTCCTCGCCAACGGTAAATAGATTGTTTCGCATCGCCAACAAGAACCAACGAGCCTTTGCGTTGCTCTCCCTCTATCGCATGTGAAAAAAAGGGGTGTAGGTTTGCCCATTGTAATTCTGAGGTGTCTTGAAATTCGTCAACAAAAAAATGCTGATACCGAATGCCTAAGCGCTCATAAATAAAGGGGGTTGGCGTGTCCTTTATATTGTCTGAAATGTGCTTGTTAAAAAATCCAAGTAAGCGGCTATTCCGTTCATCTTGCAACTGACTTAGCTCTTGACCAATCCGTTGCATTAACGATAGTGGAATTATATTTTTGCGGAGTAACTCTAAAAGAGAAACCTGACGCCAATAGCGGGCGTAAGACTCTAGAAAACCAACAATATCGCTCGTAATGGGGTCTATTAAACTCTGGTGTTTTTTTGCCGCTACCTTTAAAAAAATCCCTGTTTCCACCCCCTTGAGCAGCGTTTTATTCAATGCCTCTTTATTCCACTTGCCTTGCTGTACAGCTTGTAACAACCTGGGTAGTGAGGTGCTGGGGAAAAATTCATCCGCAAGGTTCGATTGCTTTAAAGCAGTAATAATTGCTGTTGCTTTTTCTTTAAATGGATTTTTTATTGTGTTGATTTGACCGAGGATTTTCTTGTCTAACGACGTAAAAGCGCCCATTGATATTTCTGATAAATGCGCTAACGGCTCCATATGATTTTCGTTGACAAACATTTGGGCGATATCGGAAACCTCGGGTGTTATATCCCATGATTTTAAGGCGTCTGCTTTTTGCAACACATAGTCTTCAAGTGTTTTGGTAAGTAATTTATCATCTCCCGCTTTACTTAAAACTCTAGCTACAACTTCTGCCATAAAGTCTTTGCTGTTTAAAACAACATCAAAGCGGCCATTGAGTCCAAAGTCGCGTGCAAATGTTCTTACGATCTGATGTGTGAGCTTGTCTATTGTGGAAACATTAAGCTGCCCAAAGTGATGTAATATATAGAGATATGCTTTTTGGGAACGCTGGTGTAACTCTTTTGATGAAAGGGCGCAAAGCTCAATAAGCTCAGCAAACATGTTGTCCTGTTCTGCCTCTTTTATTCCAGATGCAAAACATTCTAGCTTTTCTAAAATACGTTGCTTCATTTCTTGTGCTGCCTTATTCGTAAATGTAATGGCAAGCAAGCGCTGCACTTGATTTGGATACGGGCTGCTGAGCAGCCGATACAAAAACGAACGCACAAGCGTGTGTGTTTTCCCTGAGCCAGCAGAGGCGTTGTATATTGTGAAAGGAGGCGTTTTTATGCTTGACATGTTACAGTCTGTTAGTACTTACTAAATATAGGAATATATGCCTAACTTTGTACAAATTAAAAAAACATAAAAATGGCTTTTGAACTTCCTTCTTTACCCTATGCTACAGATGCATTGGAACCACATATTGACGCACGTACCATGGAAATACACCATGGCAAACACCATAATGGATATACAACAAAACTTAATGCTGCTATTGAAGGCTCTGCATTAGAGGGCAACAGCATTGAAGCCATTCTATCTGGGCTAGACATGAACAATGCTGCTGTTCGCAACAATGGTGGTGGCTACTACAATCACTGCTTGTTTTGGGAGGTGATGAGTCCGGTCCCGGGAGAAATGTCTGCTGAATTAAGCTTAGCAATCGACAACGCTTTTGGTTCTTTTGATGGCTTTAAAGATGCTTTTTCAAAAGCAGCGGCAACACAATTTGGTTCAGGATGGGCGTGGCTTTGCGTACATGACGATGGCAGCTTAGAGGTGTGTGGAACACCAAATCAAGACAATCCACTAATGCCAAACGTCGGCTGTGGCGGTACGCCAGTGCTTGGGTTGGATGTTTGGGAGCATGCATATTACCTAAATTACCAGAACCGGCGTCCAGATTATATTGAAGCGTTCTTTAATGTTGTGAACTGGAGCGAGGTAAGTAAACGCTACGCTTCCCGTTAATAATCAATTAGTTATAGAAACATAAAAGAGGGCTTTTGGCCCTCTTTTTTTGTGTAAAATAAAAAAGGTGGAAAGAATCCACCTTTTTTGCCCCAAATCTTACCATGAACTTAACCTACTTATGTTATGGCTTTGCTAATAT
>CATAMV010000119.1 GCA_949487855.1 Bacteroidota bacterium | reverse complement strand
CTAGGTGAGGTGTATCCATAACCGACTAACCCGTTTGAAGCAACTCAAACGGGTTTTTTTGTATCAATTATGAAGAAAGAAAACATACGTATTGCCATTCAAAAGTCAGGAAGACTTAATGAAGATTCTTTGAAATTACTCAAGGATTGCGGCATTTCCATCAATAATGGAAAAGACCAACTTAAAACCACTGCATCTAATTTCCCTATGGAAATTTATTATTTACGCAATGGAGACATACCTCAATACCTTCGGGATGGGGTAGTGGATTTGGCTATTGTTGGAGAAAATCTATTGATTGAAAAAGGTGAGGATATCAGCGTACTGGAAAATTTAGGTTTCTCAAAATGCCGTGTTTCTATGGCGGTTCCCAAAGGGACTGCATACAATGGCATTAAAGATTTAGCTGGAAAACGCATTGCAACCTCTTATCCAAAAACCGTTCAAAAATTCTTGAAGCAGTGGGGTATCGAAGCTGATTTACACATTATCAACGGCTCTGTTGAAATTGCGCCAAATATTGGACTTTCAGATGCCATTTGTGATATTGTTTCTAGTGGGTCAACCTTGTTTAAAAACAACCTTAAGGAGGTTGAAGTTATGTTTAAATCTGAAGCTGTTTTGGTTAGTGGCAGTGCATTATCCGACGTAAAAAAGAAACTCCTTGAAACCCTTTTATTTCGTATTCGTGCTGTGTTGGCAGGAAAAAATTCACGTTATGTGATTATGAACGTTCCAAACGATGCCATCTCACATATTTCAAATATCTTACCTGTACTCAAAAGTCCAACCGTAATGCCGTTAGTGGATGAAGGTTGGAGTTCGTTGCACTCAGTGGTAAATAAAAACACATTTTGGGAAATGGTAGATGAGTTAAAAGCGGCAGGTGCTCGTGATATTTTAGTATGTCCAATCGAACGAATGATTCAGTAATGCGTGTCGTTAGTAATCCAGATCGGAATAATTGGGAAACGTTAACAAAACGCCCAACGGCAGATTTTGCTGCTGTTGCTCCTATTGTGGATGAGGTTTTTGCTGCAGTTAAAGCAAATGGCGATGAAGCAGTTCGATCATACAGCCAAAAATTTGATAAGGTTGCGGTAGCTGATTTTATTATTCAACAAGAAAACCTTTCAAACGCCAAAAACGAATTATCCCCTGAACTTGTCAATGCTATTGACATTGCTTACGCAAACATTTTTGCTTTCCACAAAGCACAAGTAACAACTCCTGTACGCGTTGAAACCATGGAAGGTGTTTCGTGTTGGCAGGCCAAAAAACCTATTGAAAAAGTTGGGATTTACATTCCTGGTGGCACAGCGCCGTTATTTTCAACAGTATTGATGCTTGCCATTCCTGCTCAGATTGCAGGGTGCCAACAGATTGTACTTTGCACACCTCCAGGCAACTCTGGCATTCCTGCTGCAATCCGATATGCAGCATTTAAGTGTGGTGTTACCATAGTTGCGCAAATAGGCGGTATTCAGGCCATTGCAGCCATGACATTTGGAACAGCGTCTATTCCGAAAGTGTATAAAATTTTTGGTCCTGGTAATCAATTTGTCACTGTTGCAAAACAAAAAGCGACGCAATATGAAACGGCAATCGACATGCCGGCTGGGCCATCAGAACTGTTGGTTGTTGCCGATACTTCAGCAAATCCTGCTTATGTAGCAGCAGACTTGCTTTCGCAAGCCGAACACGGCGTTGACAGTCAAGTTATTTTGGTTGCAACAGATAAACCTTTAATTGAATCTGTACAAGAGGAATTACAAAAACAATTGCAACTGTTACCTCGAAAGGAAATTGCAGAAAAGGCACTTGAAAATTCCTTAGCGGTATATTTTGATGACGAATCAACAGCCTTGGATTTCATCAATAGCTATGGGCCTGAACACTATATTGTTTGTGCCAAAAACGAGACTATTTTTGTTGACGGTATTCTAAATGCAGGTTCGGTATTCATTGGAAATTACACGCCTGAAAGTGCTGGGGATTATGCTTCTGGCACAAATCACACACTTCCTACCAACGGCTATACCAAACAATATAGCGGTGTAAATCTCGATGCATTTACGAAAGCGATTACCTATCAGCGGATTAGCGCCGATGGCATTCAAAAATTAGGCCCAAGTATTGAAGCAATGGCAGATGCAGAAGGACTATTTGCACACAAAAACGCCGTAACTCTTCGTTTAAATGACTTAAACAATGGCTAAGAATTTCGATTTATCGCAATGGGCACGCCCCGAAATGTTGGCATTGAAGCCCTATACTTCGGCACGGGATACCTTTACCGCTACAGAAGGGGAGTGGACGTTTTTAGACGCCAACGAAAATCCCAATGCCACAACTGTAAATCGTTATCCAGATCCGAATCAGACAGCATTAAAAAAAGTGATTGCAAACCTTCGAGGTTGCGACGAAGATCAACTTTTAATTGGAAACGGTAGTGATGAAGTTTTAGATCTTATTATCAGAGCGTTTTGTACGCCTTATAAAGACGACATGATTATCATGCCACCAACTTATGGCATGTATGCGGTATTAGCTGACATCAACAGCGTAGGTATGATTAAAGTGCCTCTTGATGCGCGTTTCCAACTTAAACCTAAAGAAGTTCTTGCTGCTGTTACACCAAATACAAAAGCAATCTTCTTTTGTAGTCCGAACAATCCAAGCGGAAATGCGTTCAACACAGATGACATTCAAATGTTGTTGGATAATTTTGACGGAATTATTGTTATAGATGAGGCTTATATCGATTTTACTGATTTCCCAAGTTGGTCAGAAAAACTTTCCGAGTTCCCAAATTTAATCGTAACACAAACGCTTTCCAAAGCTTTTGGCTTAGCAGGTTTGCGTTTGGGAATTGCCATTGCCAGTCCTGAAATTATTACTTTGTTAAAGCGCATCAAACCACCCTATAACATCAATGCACTTAGTCAGCAAAATGCCATGGAAGCCCTTCTTGATACAAAAACAGTAAATGCACAAATTGCAGAAAGTATTTCGGAACAGAAGCGCTTGGTGGAAGAATTAAACGCTTTTTCATGGGTAGTCAAAATATACCCATCAGATGCCAATTTTTTATTAATTAAAGTAGATGATGCCGCAAAACGATATACTGATCTGTTAGCCTTACACATTGTTACACGGGATCGTTCTTCGCAAGAAAATTGCGAAAATTGTATCCGAATTAGCGTGGGTACACCACAAGAAAACGACAAACTCATTGCCGCATGTAAAGCGTTATCCAAATGAAAAAAGTATTATTTATAGATAGAGATGGAACCTTGGCATTGGAGCCAAAAGACAATCAATTAGACGCATTAAACAAACTCGAATTCTATCCAGGTGTGTTTCAGTATTTAGGACGTATTGCCAAAGAAATGGACTACGAATTGGTCATGGTTACGAACCAAGATGGGTTGGGAACAGCGAGTTTCCCTGAGGACACTTTTTGGCCTACACATGATTTTATGCTCACATCTCTTAAGAATGAAGGTATTGTATTTGATCAGGTTTACATCGATAAAAGTATGCCCGAGGACAATGCATCCACACGTAAGCCCAAAACAGGCATGTTAACGGCATATTTGGACGATACCGCATATGATTTGGCGAATTCTTTTGTGATTGGAGATAGAACAAGCGATATGGAATTGGCGCAAAATCTTGGTGCAAAAGGAATTTTGCTTCAATACGACACACGAATGGCTCGAGATATTTCTGCGGAACTGCAATCCATTATTTCATTGCAAACGCAATCTTGGGAGGGGGTTTACACGCTTTTAAAAGCAGGGGAGAGACGTGCCACACATATACGCACTACAAAAGAAACGGACATCCAAATAGAACTCAATTTGGACGGTACTGGACAAAGCAATATCGATACAGGTATTGTCTTTTTTGATCACATGTTAGACCAGTTAGCACGCCACGGAGGTGTTGATATTGCACTTACGACCAAAGGGGATTTGGAAGTCGATGAGCACCACACTATTGAAGACACAGCCATTGCCTTAGGTGAGGCTTTTGGGCAAGCGATAGGAAATAAGCTTGGCATAGAGCGCTATGGTTTTTGTTTGCCTATGGACGATTGTTTGGCGCAAGTTGCCATTGATTTTGGCGGACGTGCTTGGCTGATGTGGGACGCAAAATTTAAACGAGAAATGATTGGGAAAATGCCTACAGAAATGTTTTTCCACTTCTTTAAATCCTTTGCTGATGGTGCCAAAGCAAACCTTAACATTAAGGCGGAAGGCCACAACGAACACCACAAAATTGAAGCTATTTTTAAGGCGTTTGCAAAAGCGATAAAAATGGCCATCAAACGCGATGCTGAAAAATTAGTATTGCCATCAACCAAAGGTCAGCTATGAAAGTAGTCATTATCGATTACGGAGCAGGCAATATCCAGAGTATTCGCTTTGCATTGGAGCGTTTGGGTGCAGCGGCTGTATTATCTCATGATGCCGATGAAATCCGACAAGCCTCCCATGTTATTTTTCCGGGAGTGGGTGAGGCGAGTTCTGCCATGAAAAAGTTGTACGACACGGGTTTGAATGCTGTTATTCCAACGCTGAAGCAACCTGTTTTGGGTATATGTTTGGGTATGCAATTGATGTGCAACACTTCGGAAGAAGGAGATACAGAAGGCTTGGGGATTTTTGACACAGAAGTGGTTCTTTTTAATACCAATTTAAATGTTCCGCATATGGGATGGAATACCGTTGATGGCTCAGGAAAGCTATTTTCAGATATTTCACAAAACAGTCATTTTTATTTGGTGCATAGTTATTATGCTAATTGCTGTAATGACACGAATGCAACCTGTACGTATGAGCTGCCGTTTAGTGCGGCATTGGCACGTGACAATTTTTACGGCACCCAATTTCACCCTGAAAAAAGTGGTGCTGTGGGCGCACAATTATTACAAAATTTTTTAAACCTATGATTCTCGTACCGGCAATAGATATCATCAACGGGCAATGTGTCCGCCTGACCAAAGGCGATTACGACACCAGAAAAGTATATAACGAATCTCCTGTGGAAGTGGCCAAGGCCTTTGAAGGGGCTGGACTAACACATGTGCATGTTGTTGACTTAGACGGTGCGCGCGACAAGCATATTGTAAATGCAAAGGTGCTGGAGCAAATTGCCACGCAAACGTCCTTACAGGTCGATTTTGGCGGTGGAATTAAATCTGAAACCGATTTACAAACGGCATTGGATTGTGGCGCTTCACAGGTTACACTGGGCAGTATTGCGGTTAGTGAACCCGAATTGGTACGCGAATGGCTAAAGAAATTTGGTGCAGAGCAACTTATTTTAGGAGCAGACGCCAAAAACAGACGGATTGCCACACACGGTTGGGAACAAGATTCGGGATTAGACGTCATCGACTTTATAAAAGAGTATGCGCAAAAAGGATTCGAATATGTCCTTTGCACAGACGTTGCCAAAGATGGCATGTTGGCAGGACCATCGTTGGAATTGTATTATGAAATTTTAGAACAGTTACCTGAACTTTCACTTATTGCTTCGGGTGGTGTCACCACGATGGACGATATTTATCAGTGTGCAGAATTGGGTTGTACTGCTGCCATAATTGGGAAGGCTATTTACGAGGACAAACTGTCTCTAAAGGAGTTGGAACGCTATCAAACGGAACAAATGTAATATGCTTACCAAACGAATTATTCCGTGTTTAGACATCAAAGATGGACGCACTGTAAAGGGCGTAAACTTTGTTTCGCTTCGTGATGCGGGTGATCCTGTGGAATTGGCGCAACGCTATGCCGATGAAGGTGCGGACGAGCTGGTATTTTTAGATATCTCTGCTTCTGAAGAAAAGCGTAAAACCTTAGCGCAATTGGTACGTAACGTGGCACATGCAATTGACATTCCGTTTACGGTGGGCGGTGGTATTAGTTCGTTGGAAGATGTAGGCATTTTGTTGGAAAACGGTGCGGATAAAGTATCCATTAACTCCGCTGCGGTGCGCCGACCAGAACTCATAAGCGAATTGGCACAAAAATTTGGCACGCAATGTATTGTCGTTGCGATTGATGCCAAACAAATTGAAAACGAGTGGGTGGTGCATCTGGTAGGTGGAAAAGTGCCTACAGAGCGCAAACTTTTTGAGTGGGCTACTGAAGCCGTTGAACGAGGCGCTGGTGAACTCTTGTTTACCTCTATGGATCATGACGGTACCAAGCAAGGTTTTGCCAATAACGCCTTAAAGCAGCTTAGCGAAACCGTTTCGGTTCCTGTAATCGCTTCAGGTGGCGCAGGGACTGTACAACATTTTATAGATACCTTTGCACTAGGAAATGCAGATGCCGCTTTGGCAGCAAGTGTATTTCACTTTAAAGAAATTAGCATCCCAGAACTAAAATCCGTTTTACGAAACAATCAAATTCCCGTACGATGACTATAGATTACAGCAAAAACCCTGACGGACTGGTTCCTGCAATTGTACAAGATGCAAAGACAAAAACAGTGCTGATGCTCGGCTATATGAATGCCGATGCTGTTGCCAAAACGCAAGAAACCAAACAGGTGACGTTTTTTAGCCGTAGCAAAAACCGCCTGTGGACAAAAGGGGAGGAGAGCGGTCATTTTTTGACCTTGGTGGAAATGGCAGTAGATTGCGACAAAGATACCCTACTGATTCAAGCGACACCAAACGGCCCAACATGCCACACCGGAAGCGATACCTGTTGGCATAACGAAAACACAGCGAATTACGGGTTTTTATCTGCCTTAGAAAGGATTATTGCAGACCGTAAAAACAATCCCACAGACAAAAGCTATGTGGCAAGCCTATTTGCCAAAGGCATTAATAAAATTGCGCAAAAAGTAGGCGAAGAAGCCGTTGAAACCGTAATTGAAGCCAAAGACAATGACGAAGGCTTATTCCTAAACGAAAGTG
>CATAMV010000118.1 GCA_949487855.1 Bacteroidota bacterium | reverse complement strand
TTGGGAACGCCCATTGGCGTTGTGATGCTTTATCAGTCGCTTTCTGTGGTGCTTAGCCAGTTTAACCATGCCAATATCCAACTGCCTAAAAAAGTAGATGCCGTATTGAGCTATATCCTAGTAACGCCACATATGCATAAAGTACACCACCATTATGTGTTGCCCTATACCGATAGCAATTTTGGTAATATTTTTGCCATTTGGGATCGGCTGTTGGGAACATATATGCATTTGGCTGCTGAAAAAATTGTGTATGGCGTAGATGTATTTCCCAACCAAACGGAGAACAGTAGGGTAGTGCCACTGCTAAAACAACCGTTTCAACCCTACCAAAAACCAACCATACAACCTACAGATACAGAATGAAAAAGCTAATCTGTTTGGGGTTATTACTCCTTTCCTTTCAATGTGAAGACGATGCTATAGGCACTTGTATGACGACACCCAAACCTAATGCTGTATGTACACTCGAATACAACCCTGTTTGTGGCTGTGACGACACGACTTACGGCAATGCTTGCGCTGCCGATGCCGCAGGCGTTTTGGAATGGACACAAGGCGCGTGTGAATAATCTTGCTTTTGAAGTAGGAACGTAGGCGCGCTAGAGGGGTACTCCCGCTGGCACAGGGCTGCGTCCCGTACCCCATAATCGTGGCAATTCCTAATAAAAAAAGCTGTGGTTTTGTCTGGCATAAGTAGGTTTTTGGATTATTTAAAGATACGTTTTTTAAGAAAGGCACGAGAGACAGCCCTGCTTGCAGCAGGCAAGTTCGCGCAAGCCTGAACTTCGGGCAGGCCAGCGGGGGGCGTAACAAAATGTAAATTGAATCGTCTTAAAAGCACGTACACTACAAATATTAATTATTATGAGATTAACAAAAATTACTATTCTAACAATTTTATTATGCAGTTTAAACTCAATTAATATAACTGCCCAAAATCAAAAACCTAATAATACTGTAGAGAAACAATATTTAAAGGGTTTAACAAAAGCAACAAAAGAAGTTTTGAAAACCCAACGAATAGAGATGGATGGAGAAAGCTTTCCTGTTTATAATTTTGAAGGAAAAATAATAAAAGGATATGATCAGATGGAAGCTTTTATTTCTGGAAATTATTTTCCTGATTTTTATATGGATTTGAATAATGAAATAAAAGCTGCTGTTTTAAGAGAAGCAACTGAAGATGAAAAGGCACAAATGAAAGTGATGAAGGATTCAATGGATGGTGAAAGCGAATTAATCGGTCAAGATGGTTTTTCATTTTCAGCTACAGATATAAACGGAAAAGAATATTCTCTTGATGAATTGAAGGGGAGAATTATAGTCATGAACTTTTGGTTTATACAGAACCTTGCATAATGGAAATGCCTGAATTAAATGAATTAGTAAAAAAATATCGTACTAATAAAGATGTAGTTTTTTTAGGTTTTGCAATTAATGAAAAAGAAGAACTCAACTCATTTTTAAAGAAAAAAAGCTTTTTAAATAACCTAATTCCTGATAGCCAAAAAATTGCTGATGATTACAAAGTGTCTAGCTATCTAACTCACATAATCATTGATAAAAATTCAAAAATAGCTTATTTAAGCAGTGGACTAAGTCCAACTACAACAAGTAGTATAGAAAATAGTATTGAAAAATTAATAGAAGAATAATCCCCGCTGGCCTGCCCGAAGTTCAGGCGGGCGCAGGGCTTTGTCCTGTGCCCCATAATCGAGATAATTTCTATTAAAAAAAGCTGTGGTTTTGTGTGGCATAAGTAGGTAATTGGAGTATTAATTGTACAAACTTTTGTTTTAGTGAAATATGAGTGCATAAAGTGGACTTGTAACGTTGAAAACAACTTAACCCCTAAAACCGCAGTAGAATACTAAACCAACGCAACGGATTTAGCGTATGTTTTCGGGCTTGGAAGGTGGTGCGAAAACGTTCTGAAAAAGCGTCATAGGCTCGTATAATGGCTTGCACATGATCAAACTTAAGCTGTAGCATAAAATACAACACGAGCGTGGTGTCAAAAGCCCCACGCACCACATAAAGCCATAGCAGTGGGAGCAGGGCTAGGTTTTTGGTATAGGTCAATAAGGAATTGCGAATGTTGTAATACAATTTCCGAGGGCTTTCTGCGGCTAATGAACCGCCACCCAAATGCAGCACTTCGCTAGTGCCTACCGCCCAAACCTGATAACCCTCTGCTTGTGCGCGTAAGCATAAATCAATTTCCTCAAAATGCATAAAAAACGAAGGGTCAAAACCGCCGAGTGTGGTAAATGCCGCTTTTCGTACAAATAAACAAGCACCGCTAGCCCAAGTAACTTTTGCCGTATCGTTGTATTGCCCCGTATCTCGCTCACAGGTTTTGCCCACCCTGCCACGGCAATAGGGAAGTCCCATAAGGTCTAAATACCCGCCTGCTGCGCCTGCATATTCAAAATAATCTGGGTTGTTTAGGTCTTTAATTTTTGGTTGCGCCATCGCTGCTAAGGGCTGCGCGTCAAAAAGGGCGACCATCGGAGTAGTCCAATTGGATGTAACTTCCACGTCGGAATTTAACAAGCAAATAAGGGTTTCGTCAATTTGGGCTATCCCCTTATTATAGCCCTCGGCATAGCCGTAGTTTTGACCTAAACCAATCCATTTTACCGTTGGAAAATCCGCCTCTAAAAGGTCTTTTGAATGGTCTGTTGAGGCGTTGTCAATGACATAAATGGTAGCAGTGCCCGAATGCTGTACTACACCAGGCAAAAACCGCTTTAGCAAGTCGGCATTGTTGTAATTCAGTATGGCAATGGCAAGACTCATAGTTGCAGTTGGTTTAGTGGAAATTCTTCTATAAACCGATAGGTTTCGTTCTCCGTATCTATCTGACAATATACATGTTGTAATCCGTTGGTAAGCATCAAAAAAGAGGCGTTTAAGGCCAATTGATAGCGTGCAATCTGGTCAAATGTATTTTGTGTGATTTGTATAGAGGGTGCTTTGCATTCTACCAATAAATCGATAGTGGCATTTTTTCCAGCCACGATCACATCAAAACGTTTTTGTTGTCCCATCACATCAAATTGTTTTTCCACACTAAGGCGTGTTTTGCTAATGCCTTTTTGCAGTAAGTCTTGCACCACATGTTGGCGCACCCATTCTTCGGGTGTAAGAACGACAAACTTTTTTCGAATGGGATCAAAAATAGTGCGTTTGTTTTCGTTACTTTTGGTTTTAAAGCTAAAAGGTGGAAATGCCAACTGTTGCATAACCACAAAAGTGCTAAATTATTTTTCATTGGACGCATACGCATCGGTAAAGAGTGCTATTTCGCAGCGAAATTTCTC
>CATAMV010000117.1 GCA_949487855.1 Bacteroidota bacterium | reverse complement strand
GTAGAATCAATCAAGCGTGTTTCTATGTTGTGTGCACCAGCGCGTTTTGCTCTGCGTTTAAGCTCACGTAGTTTGTATTGATGGATATCCAATGCAATAAGTTGCCCTTTGTTTTGCATTAAGGCAGCAAGATGCAATGATTTTCCACCTGCTCCTGCACAGGCATCAATAACGCGCATGCCCGATTCTGCTTGCGTAAAAGGCGCAACACATTGGGAAGCAGCATCTTGCAATTCAAAAAGACCTTTTTGAAATGCTTCTGTACTAAACACATTACTACGTTCGTCAAGCACTAATGCATCGGGATACTTTGATGCATATTGTGTTGTAATTTTATCTTCTAGCAATGCATTTCGCAACAACTTAGGAAGTGTTTTTAATGTATTTGCACGCAGCACTACAGGCGCAACTTTGTTTAAGGCTTCAAGCTCATTTTCCCATTTTTTTTCACCCAAAGACTTGACTGCCAATTCATCTAGCCAATCTGGAACTGATTCCCGGTATTTACGTTCCTTCCGTAAGGATTCAAACCGTCCTTTAATCCGTCTTATAGGTGTTCCATCGAATGGTTTCCAATCGGGGAGCGGATATCCGCGCAATATTGCCCAAACCGCAAAAATACGCCATAAGTCATCTCTATTTAAGGGTTCTTGCACTTCTGCAATGGTGGCATAAAGGCGTTTCCACCGCACAATTTCATATGAAGTTTCTGCAATAAACCCCCGGTCACGGCTTCCCCAGCGCTTGTCGCTTTTGAGTACTTGTGCCACAACTTTGTCGGCATATTTTTCTTCGTTAAAAATTTGATGTAGGCCGTTAAGTACAGCCAAAACTAAGTTTTTGTGTAAGCGCATAGCATTAGTTAAATGATTGTAATTCAATCAATTTTTTATACATACCGTTTTGCGCTAGAAGTGTCTTATGGGTACCACGCTCAAGTACGTTTCCTTTGTCAAGAACAATAATTTCATCAGCGCTTTTTATGGTTGATAAGCGGTGAGCAATGACAAGAGAAGTTCGGTTTTGCATCATTTTTTGAAGTGCATCCTGCACCAATTTTTCAGATTCTGTATCAAGGGCAGAAGTTGCCTCATCCAAAATCATGACAGGCGGATTTTTGAGAACGGCACGTGCTATGGCCAATCGTTGTTTTTGCCCTCCAGAAAGTTTGTTTCCAGCATCACCAATAATAGTATCTATACCTTGCGGAAGTTCTGCTACAAACGCTGCAGCGTTTGCTATGGTAAGTGCTTCGGCAAGTTCAGATTCAGTTGCGCCAGGGCGCGCAACAAGTAAATTGTTTTTAACGGTGTCGTGAAATAAAACGGAGTCTTGAGTCACATACCCAAATGACGTGCGTAATTCTTCTAACGCTATATCGTTGATGGCAATTCCGTCAATCGTAATTCTACCTTCTTGTGGATCGTAAAAACGCGCTAAAAGGTTTGCAATTGTTGTTTTTCCACTTCCCGAAGGTCCAACAAGTGCAACCGACTTTCCTTTGGGAATTTTTAGTTCAAGCCCGTTAATGACTTTCTCATCTCCATAACTAAAGTGAATGTTATGAAACGAAATCTCATTCGAAAATACGGGTAATTTTTTAGGATTCTTTGGCGATTGAATATCCGATTTGAAAAACAAATACTCCATGATACGCTGTGCAGCAGCGTTTCCTTTTCGAACGCTGTAAATGGCTCTACTCATTGATTTTGCAGGAGTTAAAACCCCGTAAGCAAGACCTAAATACGTAATAAATGCTTCCCCTGTGAGCGTTTGCTCAACCAAAACAAGCCTGCCACCGAAATACAAAATGACCCCAAAAACAGCAATTCCTAAAAACTCACTCACGGGACTTGCCAAGCTCTGCCGGTGTGTCAGATTATTTGAAAACGAAAACAGCCGTTTGGTAATTTTCGCAAACTTCTGATTAAAGTTTGATTCGGCAGTAAATACCTGAATGATGCGAATACCGGACAAAGATTCTTCAACAAAAGAAAGCAACTCTCCAAACTCACGTTGTACACGTTCCGAGCGTGATTTAAGCGACTTTCCTATAATAGAAATCAACCATGCTGCCACCGGAATAAAAACGAGTACAAACAGCGTCAGTTTAGTGCTTATAAAAAACATACCCCCAAGTGCAAAAAGTATAGTTAGCGGTTCTCTAATAAGCATTTCTAAAACAGATAAAAAAGAACGCTGAACCTCAACTACATCTGATGTGATGCGCGCCAAGCTGTCTCCTTTTTTGTTGTCGGAATGAAAATGCGCTGAGAACGAAATGAGTTTTGCATATAGCGTGTTTTGCAAGTCTTTGACAACTCCGTTACGCATATATGTGATGAAAAATACTGCGGCATAATTGAATATATTTTTAAGGAAAAATGAAATAAGGAGTACACCTATAACAATCATAAGTGCTTTTAATGGATCGTTTTGGGCATACTTTCCCACCGCATATCTAAACGAATCCAAAGTGTAATTCAACAACTCTCCCGCACCTTCATAAGTGGGCTGTTTTGTTGGAATTTTCTCGCCTCCAAAAAGTACCTCAAGCATGGGCCACAGCGCAATAAACGAGACGGCATTAAAAATGGCATAGAACAGGTTAAATAGAATATTTAATCCAATGTATCCTTTGTATGGAAGCGCGTAGCGTAATATATACCGAATTGGACTCATGATATCCCTAATTCAGCCAAAATCCGATTGATTTTTTGGTCTAAAACTGCTTTTGTAGTTCTGTAGTTTTCTGCCGAATCTAGACCGGTGTTTACACTGACATAGAACTTTATTTTTGGTTCAGTTCCGCTTGGTCGTGCGGCCACTCGTGTACCGTCTTCGGAAATAAAAATCAATACATTGGCTTTTGGCAAAGGTATTATTTCTTTTTGTTGTGATAGCAAGTCGTGCCGCGTTGCGGTTGCATAATCCTCAAGATGTGTGATGGTTTTTCCATCTAATGTTTTTGGCGGATTGTTTCTGAATTGTTCCATCAAGAGTTCAATTTCTGCCGCTCCAGACTTTCCTTTTTTAACAAGTGAAACTAAATTTTCTTGATAAAGATCAAGTTTTTCATAGGTGCCTAGAAGCGTATTAAAAAATGAACTTCCGTTTGATTTGGCTTCTGCTGCTAATTCACACGCCAATAAAGCTGCCGTAACGGCATCCTTGTCACGGACAAAATCACCTACCATATATCCAAAACTTTCCTCACCACCGCCAAGACATTTTTGGTTGGGGTAATGTTCTATCATTTGCGCAATCCACTTGAAGCCTGTTAGACCTAATTTGCATTCAACATCATAATGATTGGCCAAGGAAAGCATCATTGGAGTAGAAACTACTGTTGAACCTACAAATACGTTGTCACTTTTTGTGAATCCTCCTTTGCTTAGGATAAAGTCTGTCATGGCAACCATGTTTTGATTTCCATTCAAAAGTTCTAATTCATTATTTTCGTTTCGCACAGCAATACCTAATCTATCGGCATCTGGATCAGTTCCAATTACAATATCGGCGCCAATTTCAATTGCCTTTTCGATGGCCATTTTAAGAGCTTCGGGTTCTTCTGGGTTTGGGGATTTAACGGTTGGGAAGTCGCCGTCAGGTGTTGCTTGTTCTTCAATTATCGTAACCTTATCATAACCTGCTGCTTTGAGTACCTGTGGAATTGCGGTTATTGAAGTGCCATGAAGTGATGTAAATACAATTTTAATCTCATTTCGATTGCCATTCCCGATACGTCCAACTTTAACAGAGGCTTCCTGAAAGGCTATGTCAACTTCTTCGTCAATATGTTGAATTCGAATTTGTTGCGCCTCAAATTGTATGTCTTGATAGGTTGTGTTGTTAATTGAGGTAATGATTCCAGCGTCTTGTGGAGGTACAATTTGTCCACCATCTTGCCAATATACTTTATATCCATTGTATTCAGGAGGATTATGCGATGCGGTAAGGACGACACCACAATGACATTTTAAATGGCGCACAGCAAATGACACTTCTGGAGTTGCTCGAAGATCCGTGAAAAGAAATACATTAATATTGTTTGCGGAAAAAATATCTGCCACGATTTGTGCCAATTCTTTACTGTTGCGACGACAGTCGTATCCAATGACAACACGAGGTGTTTCATCTGGAAACTGCGCCTTGAGGTAGTTGCTAAGTCCTTGTGTGGTACGACCAAAAGTATATTTATTTACTCTGTTGGTCCCAACACCCATAACGCCACGCATTCCGCCTGTGCCAAACTCTAGCTCTTTGTAAAAAGCATCTTCGAGTGCTTCTTGATCGTTTTTTAATGCCGTAACGGCTTGCCTTGTTTCGTTGTCAAAAGGAGCTTTTTGCCAAGCGTCCGCTTGTTCTAAAAAGGATGTATTCATGAATATAGATTACGGAGCAAATTTACATATTCGCATTAGAGTTTTGACCAATCGTTTCCTTTATTTTATATCGCATTTTATGATCTCGATTTCGAAGTATAATTTCACCAATAAATCCTGCTAAAAAAAACTGGCTACCCAAAATCATGGTGGTAAGCGCTACAAAAAATTGTGGCCTTTCTGCAATTAGTCTTCCCGCGGGGTTGACAAATATTTTATCTATCCCCAAATAGATAGAAAATCCAAATCCTAACAGCAGCATTATGCTACCAATCAACCCAAAGAAATACATGGGACGACGTCCAAATCTGTATAAAAACCAAAGGGTTAGTAAATCTAAAAATCCCTTTACAAATCGGTCTGGTCCAAATTTGGAATTTCCATATTTTCGTGCTTGGTGCTGCACGATTTTTTCCCCAATTCGATTAAATCCGGCCTGCTTTGCCAAGACTGGGATATACCGGTGCATTTCGCCATAGACTTCGATGGTTTTGACAACGTCAAATCGGTAAGCTTTAAGCCCACAATTGAAGTCGTGTAGGTTGATATCTGAAACTTTACGTGCTGCCCAATTAAAAATTTTGGAAGGTATGTTTTTAAACAAAACAGAGTCATATCGTTTCTTTTTCCACCCCGAAATCATATCATAATCCCCATCCATGATTAAATGATATAGATCAGGTAATTCTTCAGGGGAGTCTTGTAAATCGGCATCCATAGTACAAACAACTTCTCCGGCACAATGTAAAAAACCTGCATGAAGGGCTTGTGATTTGCCATAGTTTCGCAAAAAACGAATGCCGTGTACGCGTTTGTCCTTTGCTACGAGTTCTTGTACCAATGCCCAAGAATTATCGGTACTTCCGTCATCAATAAATATAAGTTCAAACGAAAGCAAGGCATCATCTAATACACGAACAATCCATGTATAAAGCTCAGGTAGTGATTCAGCTTCATCTAAAAATGGAATGACGACCGATAATTGCGGTTGTTTTGCCAATTAGCTCTTTTTTGTAAAAAGTCCTGTGACCAATCCTACTACAAATCCAATGAAAAGATTTAAAATTAGAATAATTGGAAAGCTGGCGTAGAAAAACTTTTCGGTGTTTTCTTGCTGCATTTGAATCATACTTTCTTCCATTTCGGGTCTTGCTTCACGAAGCGCATCAGCTTGCATTTGTGCTGTGTTTGTAATATAATCGGGTTCCATCGTGTTTATGAATATGGAAAAATAAACAAGCCCAATAATTCCTGTCACTAAGAATACACCAACCCCCATTTTAATGGATTGTTTTAGTGATATAAATCCATTATTATCTTTTTTAAAATTTAGTATAGCTAAAACGGCTAATGTTGAAGGAATTAGGATGTTTATGGCTTGGATAACTGGTGATTGATTGTAAATCATTTCCATGAATTATAGCATTAAGCTAAAAACGATACCAATTCCTGCTGCTAAAAGTCCAAATCGGTAATTGTATGAACCTAATTTTGGAGTAGTTTCCATGTGTTGTTTTTTTTATGGGTTAAGTGTATGGTAAATTTAGATAAAATAATTAAATTTGCACCCCTCTAAATGGTAAAAGCATTATGAAACAAGGAATTCACCCAGATAATTATCGCTTGGTAGCATTCAAAGATATGTCAAATGAAGATGTATTTATTACGAAATCGACTGCCAATGCCAAAGAAACTATTGAAGTAGAAGGCGTAGAATATCCGCTTATTAAATTAGAGATTTCACGCACTTCACATCCGTTTTACACTGGTAAATCCAAATTAGTAGATACTGCTGGTCGTATCGATAAGTTTAAGAACAAATACGCAAAATTCAAGAAATAATTTTGAGTTTTTTCACGAAATAAAACCTCCCATGTGGAGGTTTTTTTATTTACGCTTATCTTTGACACATGCGTATTTGCTTATTTGACGGACCAAACCGTACTGATTTACTTCCACTTGTTTACACACGACCTGTTTCGCAGTTGCTAATTGGGGGCTTGACCTTGTCATCGAGATGGGAGCGTTTTCTCAATGCATCCGTAGTTTCCGAAACAGAAACCTATTTACAATCCAAAACACCTTCTTTTGATGTTGCTGTTTTAGCAGGTTGTTTGCCATCACCAGCTTTAATAGAAGCAGTTCAGCAGCTAAAAGACGGACAAAAGTTGCTCTACAACGATACGCTAATTGCCTTTAAAGGTGCCTCGTCAACTATGGCGAAAGAGCTCGAATCGTTTGAAGAAATCACATTTTCTAAGCCATTAACCATTATTCGTTATCCGTGGGATTTGTTTTCACACAATGCACAAGCCATTTGCGAAGACGTGTCTTTTTTTAACGATTCGCATACCAATTCGCTTCACGATTCCAATCGGCAGTTTGGAAAACACCCTGTTTTAGTTGGTTCAAATGTAACAGCGTATGCTGCCGTTTTCAACACTACAGAAGGCCCTGTTATTTTGGATGATGGTGCTACCATTATGGAAGGTGCACTTTTGCGTGGACCTCTTTATGTGGGTAAAAATACAGTCATTAAAATGGGTGCCAAAGTATATGGAGGTTCAAGTTTAGGTGAAAATTCAAAACTTGGAGGTGAACTCAATAATGTCATTTTCCTTGGGAATAGTAACAAAGGGCATGACGGCTTTTTGGGAAATGCAGTTGTGGGCGAGTGGTGTAATCTTGGTGCAGCTACCGACGCATCAAATCTAAAAAACGATTATGGTGAAGTACGTGCATGGAATTACACGCAGCAAAAATTTATTCAAACAGGGTTGCAGTTTTGCGGACCTATTATTGGTGATCACACCAAAACAGCTATTCACACAGCTTTGAATACTGCTACAGTAATTGGGGTTGGTTGTAATGTTTTCTCAACAGGGTTTCCGCGTACATTTATACCTAGCTTTTCAAGAGGTGGCGCACAAGGCCTTTCCGAAAATCGACTTGCTAAAGTCTTGGAAACGACAAGAGTTGTAATGGCACGAAGGGGTAAAGAACTCAGTGCATCTGCCAAACAAGTGCTTACCCATGTTTTTGAATCCACCGTAAATTTTCGTTAGGCATTTGTTTATGTATTAGCGTATTAGCATTGTATCTTTGTTAAAATTTCATACATGTCCACTACTGCTACTGTTGCATTATATACGTTGGGGTGTAAGCTGAATTTTTCAGAAACATCTACCATTTCGCGGTCGTTTACAACTGCTGGATATTCGCAAGTATCTTTTGATAGTCCTGCCGATGTGTATGTAATCAATACATGTTCGGTGACAGAAAATGCAGATAAAAAATTCAAAGCAATTGTTAAACAAGCCCTGAAGCAAAACCCCGATGGGTTTTTGGTTGCTATTGGTTGTTATGCCCAGCTTAAGCCCGAAGAACTGGCTGCATTAGACGGAGTGGACTTGGTTTTAGGCGCAAACGAAAAGTTTAATGTTGTTGATTTTGTTGAAGGCAAATCTGTGGGTACTTCTGTGCATGCTTGCGCTATTGACCAAGTGGAACAATATATTGGGAGTTATGCCATTGGCGAACGTACACGAGCATTTTTAAAAGTTCAAGACGGCTGTGATTACAAATGCACCTATTGCACCATTCCTTTAGCACGTGGATTTTCTAGGAGTGATACACTTTCCAATATCCTAAAGCAAGCCCATGAAATTGTGTCACAAGACATTAAAGAAGTTGTACTTACAGGCGTGAATATCGGCGATTTTGGCAAGGGTGAGTTTGGTGCCAAAAAACACGAACACACTTTTTTTGATTTAGTTTATGCATTAGATGAAGTTGAAGGGTTAGAACGCATTCGAATTTCGTCTATTGAACCAAATTTATTACGTCAAGAAACCATTGATTTTGTTGCCCAATCCAAACGTTTTGTACCTCATTTTCACATTCCTTTACAGAGTGGCAGCAACACGATTTTAGCAGCAATGCGCCGTAGATATCAACGCGAATTATATGTAAAACGTGTAGCACAAATTAAAAATCGGATGCCACATGCATGCATTGGAGTTGATGTTATTGTTGGTTTTCCAGGTGAGACTGATGCTCATTTTATGGAAACGTATCACTTTCTTAACGAATTAGATGTTTCGTATTTACATGTATTTTCATATTCTGAGCGCGCTAACACGCTTGCAGCTGAAATGACAAATCCAGTACCAAAAAATGTCCGATCTAAGAGAAGTAAAATGTTACGCGGATTGTCATTGAAAAAGCGCCGTGCTTTTTATGAAAAACAACTCGGTACTATCCAACGAGTGCTATTTGAGTCTGAAAATAAAAACGGGTATATTCATGGGTTTACACCCAATTACATTAAGCTAAAAACGTATTGGAATCCTGCACTTTGTAATACTATTCATCAAGTAAAACTTACCAAAATAGCCGATGATGGCTTGGTAAATTTTGAATTTGTCAATTCTGTCGGAGACCAGGTTGCTTAGATACGCACTCCTATAGGTAGCATGCTGCGGTAACGCTTATTTTTACGAATAAAACGAACAATTTCAGGACTAGTAGGCATCATGCTTACATTCCGTTCCGCAATAATAGCAAGCACTTCTTTAATGAAAGCATCACTAAAATCGTTAGGACAATTTTCTTTTGGAACAACAAGTTTGGTCAAGAATATTTTTCGCTCTTGTTGCGCATATTCTATTTTGGCGAGCTCGCCTTCAACTTCTGTTTCGAATTGGCGCAAGAAAGAATTGTCGGTAACGTTAATTTTCCCCATAAAAAATTGCTAGGGCGCAAATTTACAAAAAATTATGTACATTTAATTTGCAATGGAAAAGTTAGAGGTCACACACATATATATGATGCCTGGCATGGCCGCCAATACGGCTATTTTTGATTTTATTCAAATGGGTAATTCTTTTCAAATCCATCGCTTGGCGTGGTTTACACCAAACAAGGATGAAACCATGGTGTCATATGTGAAGCGAATGTGCGATAAAGTTAAACACCCAAACCCTGTTTTGATAGGTGTTTCTTTTGGTGGAATCATTGTTCAAGAAATGTCGAAGATTATTCCTTGTAGAAAAGTAATCATCATTTCTAGTGTTCGTACACGAAAAGAATTTCCCATTCACATGCGAATTATACGTAAAACAAAAGCCTATCGTTTTTTTCCGACACAATGGGTAGATAACCTTGAAGATTTTGTTGGGTTTATGTTTGGCCCCGCAGCTCGAAAACGTATGGACTTAAATAAAAAGTATTTGTCTGTACGCTATCCTGCATATTTGAATTGGGCTTTGGATGTTTTTTTTAATTGGGATCAAGATGAGCCGTTGCCTAATGTGGTACAAATTCACGGCACCTACGATTTGGTTTTCCCAATATTTTATTTGAAAGATTACATTCCTGTTCCCAAAGGAACACACGTGATGATTGTTTTGCGTGCACGTTGGTTTAACAAAAACCTACCAAAAATTATTCTTAACGACTGGAAGGGTTGAATTAAATTTTCTTTAGCTGTTGTTGCATTATCTTGATTTGATCTGTAAGCATGCCTTGCTTGTCTAGCTTTTTGGCTTCGTTAAGCAGCGTTGTGGCTTCACGCTTGCGCCTTTTTTGCATTACAATTCCAGCTAGACTTAATTTTGCCATTGCCAGATCATGCTTCATGTTAAGGCCTAGGGAAATTGCTTTTTTGAAATGACGCTCAGCTTTGGTTAGATTTTTTTGAGATTCAATTACGCCGTGTAAAAAATAATAGTACCCTTGCTGTTTTTGTGTAAGAGCCAATGTTGGATTTTTAATCCGCTGTAACCAGCGCATGGTACCATCAAAATCTTGTTTTCGAAGTCTTAAAAATGAAAGAAGGATCAATTCATTTTTAAAATATAAAAAAACAAAAACACCTGCCAAGAAAATTAGGGCAATTCCATTGCCAATATTAGGCTGAATAAATTGGTACACGGAGTAGCCAAGTGTGAGTACTGCTAAAACAATTTTTATGACCTTTGGGAACATAGCTAAATTTTGATGCACAAATTTACACATTTATATGATAAGGTTGTTTGTTGATGCTATTAGTTATTGTATATTTGCAGCCAGTTAAGAAAAAAAGATGAAAAGAACGTTTCAACCATCAAAGAGAAAACGCCGTAATAAACACGGTTTCATGGAGCGCATGTCTTCTGCAGCAGGTCGCAAGGTTTTGGCTTCGCGCCGCGCTAAAGGACGTAAAAAGCTTTCTGTTTCATCCGAAACACGTCACAAAAAATAAGTGAATAAATCGTTGAAAACATCAAGGTGCTACTTTATAAGTAGCGCCTTTTTTTGTATATCTTCGAAAGAATTTTGACAACTTCTAAGCAATAGCATATGCCAAAAAGAAACGACCTAAAAAGCATACTTATAATTGGATCTGGTCCTATTGTTATTGGCCAGGCGTGTGAATTTGATTACTCTGGTTCACAATCGTTACGCTCACTTCGTGAGGACGGAATTGAAACCATTCTAATCAATTCCAACCCCGCAACTATCATGACTGATCCTTCTATGGCTGATCATGTGTATTTGTTGCCGTTAACAACAAAATCAATCTTAAAAATTTTAAAGGAGCATACACAAATTGATGCCGTATTACCAACCATGGGTGGGCAAACAGCATTAAACTTATGTATTGAAGCTGACGAAAAAGGGATTTGGAATGATTTTGACGTTAAACTTATAGGGGTAAATATCGATGCGATAAACATTACAGAAGACCGCGAAAAATTCCGTGAGCTTATGGGTAAAATTGATGTCCCGATGGCACCCCAAGCCACCGCAACGTCTTTCTTAAAAGGAAAAGAAATTGCACAGCAATTTGGCTTCCCATTGTGTATTCGTGCTTCCTACACACTTGGTGGTGCGGGTGCTGCCATTGTTTATAAAGAAGAGGATTTTGACGAACTCATGCGCCGAGGGCTTGAAATCTCACCTATTCATGAGGTGATGATTGACAAGGCAATGATGGGCTGGAAAGAGTACGAATTGGAATTGTTGCGTGACAACAACGATAATGTTGTTATTATATGTTCTATTGAAAATATGGACCCCATGGGGATTCATACCGGAGATTCCATTACTGTAGCACCAGCGATGACATTATCTGACAAAACCTATCAAAGAATGCGTGATATGGCCATCAAAATGATGCGTAGCATAGGAGATTTTGCTGGTGGTTGTAATGTCCAATTTGCGGTGAGTCCTGACGAAAAAGAAGACATTATTGCCATTGAGATTAATCCACGTGTATCACGTTCCTCTGCTTTGGCAAGTAAAGCTACTGGATATCCTATTGCAAAAGTGGCTACCAAACTAGCGATTGGCTACAGACTCGACGAGTTGGATAATCAGATTACAAAATCTACCTCAGCATTGTTTGAACCCACACTAGATTATGTTATTGTAAAAATCCCGCGTTGGAATTTTGATAAATTTGAAGGTTCTGACCGCACGTTAGGTTTGCAAATGAAGGCTGTTGGGGAAGTTATGGGTATTGGGCGCTCTTTTCAAGAAGCACTACATAAAGCCACGCAATCACTTGAAATAAAGCGTAATGGATTAGGTGCAGACGGAAAAGGCTATACAGATTACAATCAAATTATTGACAAACTCACAAACGCATCTTGGGACAGAGTCTTTGTTATTTACGATGCCATAGCAATGGGTATTCCGTTGAGTAAAATCTACGATATCACCAAAATTGATATGTGGTATTTGAACCAGTATGAAGAACTTTTTCAATTACAAAAAGAAATTTCTACTTATACCATAGATAGCATTGATAAAGAATTGCTATTGGAGGCAAAACAAAAAGGCTATGGCGACCGCCAGATTGCACACATGTTGGGTTGTTTGGAAAGTGAGGTAAACAGTAAGCGCGATGAGATGAGTATTCAACGTGTTTATAAATTGGTGGATACCTGCGCAGCAGAATTCACGGCAAAAACCCCCTATTATTATTCTACTTTTGAAAGCACGATGGAAACATCTGAAGGAGATGTGTCTGTACATAACGAAAGTATTGTTTCTGACCGCAAAAAAATTGTAGTACTGGGCTCTGGACCAAACCGAATTGGCCAGGGAATTGAGTTTGATTATTGCTGTGTTCACGGTGTGTTGGCTGCTAGCGAGGCTGGCTACGAAACCATTATGATTAACTGTAATCCTGAAACAGTTTCTACCGATTTTGATACAGCAGATAAGCTTTATTTTGAACCTGTTTTTTGGGAACATATTTACGATATCATTCGCCACGAAAAACCCGAAGGAGTAATTGTACAGTTAGGCGGTCAAACGGCGTTAAAACTTGCTGAAAAGCTAGACCGTTATGGCATTAAAATTATGGGTACGAGTTATCAATCATTAGATTTGGCGGAAGACCGAGGAAGCTTTTCTACGCTTCTCAAGGATAATAATATTCCTTACCCAGAATTTGGTGTTGCAGAAACGGCAGATGAAGCTCTTGCACTTGCCGATAAATTGAATTTCCCTATTTTGGTTAGACCCTCGTATGTGTTGGGTGGCCAGGGGATGAAAATTGTCATCAACAAGGAAGACCTGGTCAAGCATGTGGTTGATTTATTACATAAAATTCCAAACAATAAATTATTGTTAGACCACTATTTGGATGGTGCTATTGAGGCAGAAGCAGATGCCATTTGCGACGGCGAAAATGTGTATATCATCGGAATTATGGAGCACATAGAACCTTGTGGTATCCACTCGGGAGATTCTAACGCTACGCTGCCTCCATTTAACATTGGCGACTTTGTGATGCAACAAATTATCGATCACACCAAAAAAATTGCGCTTGCGTTGAACACGGTTGGACTGATTAACATTCAGTTTGCAATAAAACACGACGTGGTATATATTATTGAAGCAAATCCACGTGCATCCAGAACCGTTCCCTTCATAGCAAAAGCATATAAAGAACCGTATGTAAATTACGCGACAAAAGTTATGATTGGCGATAAAAAATTATCTGATTTTGACTTCAATCCGCAATTAGAAGGCTTTGCTATCAAGCAACCAGTGTTCTCATTTAATAAATTCCCAAATGTGAATAAGGCATTGGGGCCAGAAATGAAAAGTACAGGCGAAAGTATTTTGTTTATTGATAACCTTCAAGACGACCAATTCTACGAATTATACGGACGTAGAAAGATGTATTTGACAAAATAGATTACGTTAATTCACGTATATTTAAGCAAACATTTATAGTATGGAGTGGATTACTGTTGCCATTGTTCTAGTGGCGCTTGTGGCTTTTTTTCTTATCAATCAAAAGAATCAATCTGGAGGAGTTTCGAATGAATTTTTGATGCAACTTAATGCGCAATTGCGAGAAGAAATACAAGGTATTCGCAAAGAAACAGACGCCAATGCCAAAGAAACCCGTGTAGAACTGGAGCAAAAACTCGACAATATAACCAAAGGCATTAGCGACTACCAACGTTCGTCAAACCAGTCCATTACCCAACAGTTTACCGAGTCAAAAAAAGCCATAACAGATGTAACTAAAGCCCTCTCTGAAATTAAAGGCACAAACGAACAAGTACTCAGTTTTGCCAACCAAATGAAGACGTTGGAGAAAATTTTAGGTAATTCAAAGCAGCGAGGTATTTTAGGAGAAATTCAACTAGAAAACCTATTGGCAAATGTGCTACCTCCCGAATTATTTCAAATGCAATTCAGCTTTACCAATGGCGAAGCGGTAGATGCCATAGTAAAAGTAGGGGATTTTATTATTCCAATTGATGCCAAATTTTCTTTGGACAACTACAACAAAATGGTGGAAAGCAGCGACCCAGAGGCCATCAAAACACTGGAACAAACCTTTAAGAGTGATATCAAGAAACGCATAGATGAAACCGCAAAATACATCCGTCCAAATGAGGATACTACCGATTACGCTTATATGTTTATTCCCGCCGATGGACTATACCAAGACTTGCTGAATAGTAGGGTAGGGACTTTGCAAATTAATTCGCGCGATTTGGTCTCTTATGCCTATGAAAAAAAGGTGATGATTGTATCGCCAATGAGTTTATTTCCGATGTTACAAATTACAGTGAAGGCATTGCATAACCTTAAAATTGAAAATTCCATTCAAGACATTTTAAAGAATGTAGATAAGCTTTCGGCTCACCTAAACTCTTTTGAAGATGTACACGGTAGATTAGGGAAATCCATTGGAACGGTGGTAAACCACTATAATAGTTCGGCAAAAGAATTTAAAAAGATAGACAAGGATATTATTCGTCTTTCTGGCGAAGGAAATGCCCTGGACTACCAACCTGATTTGCTAGAGCGTCCAGCAAGTGAAGAATAGACTTGCCTGAAATGATTTTTATTTATTTGTCAATGAATTAGCTTCATAATTTTAAAAAACAATTTTACAAATAACTCATCATTTAAGGAACTTTATAGCCTTGACTTTCTGTTAAAAGCATAAACCAATCTTCTAATTCCAACGTAATATCTAACGCTTCATTAGCACTTTTAATACGTTTTTTATTTGTTGTCCCAATAACGGGAGAGACGTTTGAAGGGTGTTTTAATATCCAACTTAAAAGAATTGCATTTTCAGAAACACTGTATTTTTCTGATAGTTTTTTTAGCACCTTTTTTACTCTTAAAGCTTGTTCGTTTTCTTCTTTAAAAACAGTCCCTAATGGACTCCAAGCCATTGGATGAATGTTATTCAGTAACATTTGGTCTAAAGTCCCATCTAGCATGGCAGTATGCTGAGTTAAAGAAAATTCAATTTGATTTACGGAAACTTTAATTTTATTAGAAATCAAATCAACTTGAGATGATGTAAAGTTTGACACGCCAAATTCGATAATTTTTCCACTTTCTTGAAGATTCGTAATTGCTTCAGCGATTTCATTCGGGTGCATTAACGGACTTGGTCTATGTAATAAAAAAGTATCCAAATAATCTGTTTTTAAATTTCGCAAAGACTCTTCCACGCTCCAAATAATGTATTCTTTTGAATAGTTGTAATGTTTTATTTTATTGTTGCGATTTTTGCTAACATATTGAATACCACACTTAGAAATGAGTTGAATTTCCTCTCTCTTAATGGTACTCTCTGCTAATGCATTTCCAAAACTTTTTTCAGTGGTGTAATCTCCGTAAATATCGGCATGATCAAAGGTTTTGTTGCCGTTTTCTACGCAAAACGCAATCATTTCAGTGTGCTCTTTGAGAGATAATTGTTTACCCCAATCTCCCCACGCCATACAACCAATAATAATTTTTGAGTTACGTATCATGTCTTTTTATTTTTCCTTATCTAGCATCATTTACTTCAATCCAATAGCTATTTGGGTCTTGGAAATACAGTTGTTTAATGCCGTCATCTCGGACGTTGAAAGTGTTTGGCGTTCCTGACCAATCATAATAGGTGATATTTAGCGACTCAAGACGTGATTGAAACGCAACAAATTTGTTTGTGCTAAAGGCAATATGAACGGCTTTAACGGTTTTAATACTCGCTTCAGGTCTTGGGATAATATGCAATTCTTTTCCTTCTCCAATCGACAACCATCTTGTTTTTGATTTTGATGCCGTGTTTTCTATTTCCTTAAAATCAAATATCTGTTGGTAAAAATCCATAGACTCATTCACATCCTTAACGGCCAATGCCATGTGGTTAAAGGCGAAAGTCTGCATAAAAAAAAGAAACTTAAGCTAACTGCATTCGTTTTGCCGCACAACGGTAGCCAAACAGCAACACCACACTAAAGAAAAAATCGCCTATAAGAGAGTTAATGAAAAACGGAATCGCAAGCGTAAAACAGGTGATGAGTCCTTCGTATGAAATTGGATAATACAATGCCCAAACGCCGAGGTTAGAAATTACAAAAAACACCATACTGCTAAGCAGTATTGTGCCAACATTCATTTTTTTAAATAGCATGCCCACAGTGGTAATTGCTAAAAAAGAAAGGTAAACAACAGGCGTAATCATTGAAAATCCTAGAAACACATCGGTGACAATCATGGCTAAAAGCGGCATCAGGATGGCCCAGTGTTTTTTATCAAAAAACGTACCTGCAAAAAGGGCTACGGCAGTGATGGGGGCTACATTAGGTGGGTGGGGTAGTAAACGCATCAACACGGCAACCAAAACAAAGCTTATTAAAACGTTTTCTTTTTTGTTAAAAGACATATAATTAAGTTCTTACGCAAAGGTATATTTTTTTTCATTATTGTCTGCACGACCCACAAAAAAGTGTACTTTTGATTTAGCTTTTAGGTTCTTTTGTAGTGAAAGATGAAAAGGGAAAAAGGTGTAAGTCCTTTGCTGTTCCCGCAACTGTAAATACTGCAAAGTTCGATGCTTCAAGCCACTGTGCGTTTAGCGCATGGGAAGGCACATTGAACGGTATAAGTCAGGAGACCTGCCCAAAAGACTCATGCTGCTAGCGCTCGGGATAAGCAATATCAGTTTATAGTTTAGATTAAAACAACATGAAATACGTAGTAGCCATGCTATTTTGCTGTGCGGTAGCACAAGCACAAGAGCAATTGGATGAGGTAATCGTTTCAGATTCACGCATCCCAAAATCTAGAAAGAATAGCGGAAAAGCTGTCGTTAAAATAACCGCAAAAGAGATTGAAAAAAACAAAGGAATATCGCTTGCGCAACTTTTAAATCAATACGCAGGGATATATGTTTCGGGGAGCCAATTACATCCTGGACAAAACCTATCGTATTTTATTCGTGGTGGAAATAACCGTCAGGTGTTAGTGCGTATAGATGGGGTAGTGGTCAGCGACCCGTCTCAAATAGAATCCGAATTTGATTTACGCCTACTTGCGTTAGATAATATTGAGTCTATTGAAGTAGTTAAAGGAGCTTCAAGTAGTTTGTATGGCAGCGGTGCAGCAACTGCTGTGATTGATATCGTTACTAAAAATACGGCTACTGAGAAAACAAGTTTGAGTATTGCTCGTGAATGGGGAACTCAAAACACGCACGATCAAAAATTAGGTTCACTTTCTGATATGCAAAAACAGTACATACAACTTCAAAGAAGTGTAGCTAAAATTGGACTTAGCGCTTCAATAAATCGGTTTAGTTCAGACGGCATGTCTTCTGTGGTGGGTACAGAAACCGATGCGGTGACAAAAGAAAACATACAGTTTAACGCCAAAAGTCAATATGAGGGGCCTTGGGCATGGATGGCATTTTTTCAGCGCGATGTGATTGATTCGGACTATGATGATGCTTTTGCCTATACAGACGCATCTTTCAATTTAGTTAGTAAAAACAATCGATATGGATTTGGACCGTCGTTTACCAAAGGTAAATCGAGTGTTCAGGCACACTTGTCTTGGTCAGATACTGAGCGCAATTTCTCAAGTAATTTCCCCATTAATTATACTTCAAACGTATTCACTTCAGAGCTTACGTGGCGTTATCGTGCATCGGAAAGACTAACGCTATTAACTGGTGGTTTGGTTCAAGATATTCGTTCAAAAAACTCAAGCGTTGCAGATTCTTTTCAACACGATAATGTAGCGTTTTTTGTAAGTGTAAACTGGCAGCACCCAAAAGGCTTTGCATTGCAGCTAAGCGGCAGAAACTCGGTACATAGTACTTTTGGTGCGCATCAAACATTTACGATTAATCCATACTATATTTTTTCAGTCTCTGAAATTTCATATTGGAAGCTTTTCAGCTCCTATGCAACATCTTTTATTGCACCTTCACAGTACAAAATGTTTGATCCAAGTTATGGGAATCTCAATTTAGTACCAGAAGAAAATAAAACACATGAGTCTGGTATTGAATATGTTACGAAGAATAGTCGAATTACCGTAGTTGGTTTTCAGCGCACTGAAAATAATTTTGTTGATTTTATTTTCTATCCAGATTTTACAGGAACATACTACAACAATGACACGTCGTATAAAGTGCAAGGAGTAGAAGTAGAGGGGAATTTTTCCATTCAAAAACTAAACGTACAAGCTAATTATACATTTGTAGAAAAAGTAAAACAAGAGCCTTTACGATTGCCAAAACACGCTGCAAATTTAGGACTTGCATATAATACGTCTAAGGCGCAATGGGGTGTGCATTTTCGTTATATAGGTACCAGAAGCGATCAGAACTTTGCCACATATATGAACGAAAAATTAACGGCATTTGGTCTTGTAGATGCACGTGTTTCATTTCCAGATTTTATTGGAAATGCAACTGCAACATTGGCAGTAACCAATGTGTTTGATGCGCAATACACGGAGTTTATTGGCTACTCGGCATTGGGGAGAAATATAAGTATTGGTTTGCAATACGCGTTTTAGTCGGTTGGACTAAAAACAGCTCGGCCTGGTTCAGTTTGGATTTCGTTAAATGGTAACGCTGTACGGGTTGTTGAAATGGAAAGAGGAGCTGAAACCGCTCCGCTAATTACTTCAAGCGCTTTTTGCAACAACGGTTCGTTAGTTTCACCCAAAACACCAAGGTTTGAAAGCACCTCAGGTAGCGAAATGTTAGGCTGTAGCCCATCGGAATAGTCACCAACATTTTCACTATTAAAAATTTTAAACATGATAGGTAATAAGACCCATTTGTGATTGGGATTTTTAGTGCCTTTATTATCGACATAATCGTAAACAGGTGCCGAACCGACATCTTTGCCTGAAGTTTTATCGCCAATTTGAATGGTGGTCATGTAGGGTTTTAATCCGTTGATTATCATTTCACTGGCTGAGGCAGAGCTTTGTGTAGTGAGGAAAAACACTCGTGAAAGGCCAAGTTGTATGTTAGCGTTTGTAATGTTTACTTTAGTGTTTTGATTACGTAATTTATCGTTATAAATAATTTTACCAAACACTTTTCCTGCATGCTCTCCAGCAATAAGTCCAGCAAGAAGTTGCGTGGTGGATATTCGTCCACCGGGATTATAGCGTAAATCCACAACCAATTCGTCTATTTGCTGAGTGGCAAAATCAGTAAATTCATTTTTTAAATCCTCTTCTTGCGAAGCAGTAAATCCATTGTACATGATGTATCCAACTTTTTTATTATCATATTCAATAATTTTTGATAAATAAATTTGCCTTTCAGTTTGCTGTGTATTGTTTAATACTATGGTTGTACCAGTAGGTTCCAATTGATTATCGGTTATTGTGGCCAAATCAATGCTGTAGCTAGTTTTGTTTGAAAACAGTAATTCAAAGCGATTCTCTACTGTAAGCTGTGTTCCATTAACATGTGTAAAAATATCACCACGTTTTATTCCTTTTAGGGCAGCATCCGAGTTGGGAAACACATACCGTACATAAGCAAAAATATTTGTGTTGCTTCCGGACACATAAACCAACCCAAATATCATTCCGTTACTTAATGAAACAGCTTGAGAACTTTTATTGTAATCTTCGTAATCATCATAATAATAACTGTATATGTCTTCATCAAACTTTAAGTTGTTGTACAAATCTTCAGGCCCATCATAAGATTGCAAAAATGAAGTGTATTCTTTGTCATTGCTAAATCGATTATCTGCCAAATTGGGAACATCTTCTTGCCAATAGTAAACATAATTCATGGCTTTGTAAATGAAATCCTCAATTTCTAAATTTTCAGCATTAGCTACTAGTATGGTTTCGTCAAGGTCATCTTTACATCCAAAAACAGATAAGAAAACAAAAAGAAAAAGCAATTTTTTCATAGGTTTGATTTTAAGACACTATGCTAAAGTACAAAAATATAGTTGTCATGGAGTGTAACAAGCAACCCGTATAATCGTTAGTGAAACAAACACCCAATGAATCTTTGACTGAACAAATGGATAAGGAAGTATTTTTAAAACGAATTTTAGCAGTGCAAGACAGCATGTTTCGTTTGGCAAAAAGATTGCTCACATCCACAGAAGAAGCCGAAGATGCAGTGCAAGAAGTTTTTGCAAAATTGTGGAAAAATATGAATTCACTAACAACAATATCAAACCTTGAGGGGTATGCCATGACGATGACTAAAAACTATTGTTTAGATAGATTAAAGTCTAAACATGCAGCGCAGTTGCGTTTGGTTCATTTTAAGCACGATAAGGCCACATCCTCTTTAGATCAGCAAATCGAAGATCGCGACAGTGTATCGCAAGTTTTTGATTTTATAGAGGCATTGCCCGAGCAACAAAAATTGGTTCTTCAACTTCGAGATGTGGAACAATACGATTTGGAAACCATTGCCCAAATAACAGAACTTTCAGAAGGCGCTGTTCGAGTAGCATTGTCACGCGCTAGAAAAACAATACGAAATAAACTCATCAAAGCACATCAGCATGGAATTGAAACAGGTTCATAAACATTTAGAACGCTATCTTGAAAGCAGTGCCACACTGGCAGAAGAACAAGCCCTCTATGCTTATTTTTCTCAGCCAAACGTGGACAAATCTTTGGTGCACTATAAGCCGTATTTTACTGCCATAGCCCAACAACGTGAGGAGCGTTTCTCAGTAAATTTTAAACCAAAATTAAAATCAACAAAAGTGCAATTTATACGTGTAGCAGCTGTAGCTGCTGCTGCAATAGCAGGTGTTTTTATACTGCAGCAAACCGTTGTAACAACGCAGCCATCACCAGAAGAAATCGCTTTTGAAGAATTTAAGACGAATATGTATCTCGTTGCAACACAACTAAACAAAGGAATGCAGGGTGTTGCACACATTGAGACTTTTAATCAAACTACTAATAAATACCTAAAAACAGAATAAAATGAAAAAGAAAATTATTTTAATTGCCTTGTTAACCATCTCGCTAAGTTGGGGGCAAGACGTATTTGAAAAATACGAATATGACGATAGTGTTAGCTACTTTTCCATAAGTCCTAAAATGTTTCAAATGCTGGCGAAACTCAGTATTGAAACCAATGACCCAGAGGCTGATCAGTTTATTGCCTTAGTGAAAGAAATAGAATCCTTTAAGGTAATTACCACCGAAAGCAATGAGATCTCCAGTGAGATGAAGCATTGGGTTGACAAGCACATTAAGGTTTCCAAAATGGAAGAATTGATGCGTGTGCGCGATGAACAAGCCTATGTAAATTTTTATGTTAAATCTGGAAGAAATGAAGATTTAGTCAAAGAGCTGTTGATGTTTGTAACCGATATAAACCCCAAGCAAATCAATTTGGGTGATCGCAAACCTGAGACCGTTCTTCTCTATTTAAGCGGCGATATTGATTTGACACAAATATCCAAACTTGTTAACCAAATGAACCTACCCGGAGGACAACAATTGGGTAAATTAAATGAAGAAGATGAATAATTTTTGGTTTTATATCCTTGCTTTGGCGTTGGTGGGTTGCTCCACCACGCCTAGCATTCAAGAATACTATGTTTCTAAAACTGAAGATCCAAATTTTTTGGTCATTGATATACCAACCTCTATTTTGGGTATTGATAATAGTACACTTTCAGCAGAAGAACAGGATGCACTCAACTCATTTCAAAAAGTCAATGTGTTGTTATTTAGAAAAACTCCAGCTAATGCCGATTTACTCCCTGAAGAATTAGCCATGGTACGTTCCATTATTGACGCAAAAACCTTCGAGCCACTTTTGGTTATGAACGACAGGCAATACTCAGGTAAGCTTGTTCTGGAAGGAACCGTTGAAAACCCTGATGAACTTGTGTTTTTTGGCGCTGCAGGTGAAGGCTTTGTGTTGGCACGCCTCATTGGACGGGATATGCAAGTAGAAAAAGCAATGCTTTTGGCAAATGTCATTCAGCGTGGTAATGGAATAGAAAACGCTGCAAAAATGTTAAGCGGTATGTTTTAAATACCCGTAAAATTTTCAGGGCGCAAAGCACGCAATTCTGCTTTTATAGCATCCGACACATCCAATGTTTCTGTAAATGCTCGAATAGCTGCTTCATCTATATGGGTGTTCGTGCGTGTAAGTGCCTTTAACGCTTCATAAGGTTTTGGATAGCCCTCGCGACGTAAAATCGTTTGAATTGCCTCCGCAAGTACTGCCCAATTTTGGTCTAAGTCGTGTTGAATTTTTTCTTTGTTTACCAAAAGTTTCCCCATCCCTTTGGTCAGAGATGCAAAACTAATAAGCATGTGTGCCATCGGCATACCTGCGTTACGAAGTACAGTACTATCTGTTAAGTCACGCTGCAGTCTTGAAATAGGTAATTTCTCAGCCAAATGCGAGAGTAATGCATTAGCAATACCTAAGTTTCCCTCTGCATTTTCAAAATCAATGGGATTGACCTTGTGTGGCATTGCCGAGGAACCTACTTCGCCTTCTTTGATTTGTTGCTTAAAATAATCCATCGAAATATACGTCCAGATATCTCGAGCAAAATCAATTAAAATGGTGTTGATGCGTCTTTGTGCATCGCAAAATGCAGCGTAATGATCGTAATGTTCAATTTGCGTGGTTGGGAAGGAGTGTTTTAAGCCCAATTTTTTTTCTACAAACGCGGTTCCAAAAGCTTTCCAGTCTATATCTGGGTAAGCAGCAACATGAGCATTGTAGTTTCCAGTAGCACCACCAAATTTTGCAGCCATTGGAACTTGCTTTAATAATGTGATTTGTTCTTCAATACGCGTTTTGAAAACCGAAAGCTCCTTGTCTAATCTTGTTGGAGATGCAGGCTGACCATGCGTTCGCGCTAGCATAGAGATATTAGCACACTGGGAAATAAGCCTGTCTAAAGCATCTAATACTTGCCCCACTTCTTTAAAGTAAATTCTTTCAGTAGCCTCTTTTATAGATAGTGGAATGGCGGTGTTATTTACATCTTGCGAGGTCAATCCAAAATGAATAAATTCCTTAAAAGTACCAATGTTTAGGTCATCAAAGACTTGTTTTAGAAAATACTCAACAGCTTTGACATCGTGATTGGTCACCTTTTCAATGTCTTTTATGGTTTGTGCTTGATCTAAATTAAAATGATGGTAAACGCTTCGCAACTCTTCAAACAGCGATGTTGGGAAATCTACAAGTTGCGGAAGCGGAAGTTCACAAAGCGCAATAAAATATTCCACCTCGACACGAACGCGGTATTGAATTAATCCAAACTCAGAAAAATAGGGACTTAAGGATTTGGTTTTTGCGCGATAACGGCCATCAATAGGTGAGATTGCGCTTAGTTTATTTAGTAGCATATGTTTTCAAAATGCAAATGTAGAGAATTTCGCTTTTCTAACGATTAAGTACCTTGTATTCTTCGTAACATCCACTTATAGCTTCTAAAATTTGTAAGTCGTTGGCATCCTTTATAAAACTATCAGAAAAATTACATTTGCGAAGAATTTCGTCTATATCTATTCGTTCGATCTGAAGAAGTTCTTCTAGTGTTTTTCGATCGTATTTCACAGCTAACAAATCACGGAGTTCATTATTTGCTCGTGCTTTTTTAAGCTTGCGTAATTGTTGTGGTTTACGTCCAAAAATATTGTACAAAAAATCAGCAGGATTAGAAATAGCTTGTAGTATTCGAATTTCGCCCAAGGGAGCTCTACTACCTCCTTCATACCCACCAGACGGAAGCCCAGGTATGCTGTAACGGCGCGTTCTGTTTATTGGTATGTTCCGCGCATCAATATCTAAATAGCCTGTTAACTGATAGGGTCTAACCACTACTTCCTCTAGTGCCAATGCCAATTCGGTGAGTTGAAATCTAGTATTTGGGTATTTGATGAGGTCGTTTGAAACACGTACTTTAATGGACTTATAGCCCAAATACGAAAAGTAGAGTGTGTCGTTAACTTCTGCATCAATTTCAAACCTCCCTTTTTTATCTGTAATTGACATGGTTACTTTATTGAGATTGATAATATGTACAGTAGGGATGGGCTTTTGGTCAGCAGATCGTTCAACAAATCCAATAACTTCTTGCCCGAAAACTACGGAACAACCTAACAATAAAAAACAAAGCGTAAAACGTTTCATCATATGATACTACAAACTACGTGCATTCCGTTTTTGTCTGCAATCTTTTGCCCTAAAATTAACATTATGTTATGGAATTTAAATAATGGTGCAGTTTCCCAACAGCAAGACTGCGATGACTAAGATGTAATTTTATTTCTTTGGGAAGTTCACCAAAAGTTTTGTCGAAGCCTTCGGGAATAAATACCGGGTCATATCCAAAACCACCAGATCCCAACGTTTTTTTGGCAATAACTCCCTTGACAATCCCTTCAAAAGTTATTTCTGTGTTTGCGTCTTTATAGGCAATCACCGTCTTAAATTGTGCTACCCTATTCGTTTCGTTTGCTAAAGCATCTAATAATTTGTCGTTGTTTTTGGTATGATTTTTTTCTTCTCCAGCATAACGAGCCGAATATATTCCAGGAGCGCCATCTAGTGCAAAGACTTCCAAACCGCTGTCGTCAGCAAACACAGGTAATTTAAATAACTCAAAAACGTGTCTAGCTTTTACTAATGCATTTCCCACAAAGGTTTTTTCGGTTTCGGCGATATCTTGATGGTACTCTAAATCAGCTAAACTTACGACCGAAAAGCCCTTAAAAACAGCTTTTACTTCCTGAATTTTGTTTTGATTGTGTGTGGCAAAAATGAGTTTTTTCATTCGTGATGATAGGGTTCGTTTTTTAAAATTGAAAAAGCACGATAGAGTTGCTCTACCACAAAAATACGCACCATTTGATGAGAAAAAGTCATCGATGAAAGTGAAATTTTGTACTGTGCTCTTTTATATATTTCTGCAGAAAAACCATACGGGCCACCAATAACAAAAACCAGATTTTTAGTTCCAGTATTCATGCGTTTTTGTATAAAGTTAGCAAAGCCTTTGGAACTGTATTGACTTCCTTTTTCATCTAAAAGCACTAAGGTGTCTTGCGGATTTAGTTGTTTTAAAACCCTTTTACCTTCCTCCTCTTTTTGTGTGACTTCTCGTAGGTTTTTGGTGTTTTTAAGCTCAGGAAGTTCCAACCACTCAAACATAACGTAGTGTAAAAGACGTTTTTGATATTCGGGCAACCAATTGCCTAAAGCAGCATGATTGGTTTTGCCCATACAGATTACTTGAATTTTCACAATGCTAAGGTATTAATTCTCATGGAAGCCTCCATTTTAATAGTTAACTTAGCACAATGGTTGAAAAAGTAATGCAGCATATCACAGGCTGGATGCGCCGTATTCGATTTGGCGACTCAGGTGCGATTTCACTTTATCAAATTGTTGAGCTTTATTTTTTGGGTATTATAAAAGGAACATTAGCCACCAGAGCAAGTAGTATTGCCTTTAGTTTTTTTATGGCGCTATTTCCCTTTTTAATTTTTGTTTTAAACTTAATTCCATTTTTTCCAGTTGCCAATATCGAAGATACCTTTTCCTCTTTTTTCTTGTCGGTGGCCCCTACAGAGGCTCAAGACTTTTTGAATGGCGTACTGTACGACATTCAGTCTAAGCCAAGGCGCGGTTTACTTTCATCTACTTTTTTACTCTCTATTTTTTTTATGGGTAATGGTGTAAACGCCATTTTTGGAGGCTTTAGCGAATCTATTCACGTAAGCCTAAGCAGGCATTTTATCAAGCAATATGTTTATGCTGTTGGGGTAGGTGTGCTTTTAGGTTTGATTTTTTTAATTTCCATTGCAGGCTATTTATTCTTCGAGCTTTGGGTAGCACAAATCTTCGATTTTGGATTTGAGTTAAACCCATGGATTCGACCGTTTTTTTTCTTTGGAATGGCATACTTGGTAAGTTCCATTCTCTTTTATTTTGGTACACATCGCGGCTTTTCCAGCTTCTTTTCTGCTGGTGCATTGGCAACAACTTTTTTGTTTGCATTAACCTCTTTTGGTTTTGGTGTTTATCTAGATAATTTTGCCCAATACAACCAACTCTACGGCTCCATTGGTGCCATCCTTATTTTGATGCTTTATATTTGGTTAAATGCAATTGTGTTGTTGTTGGGATTTGAACTCAATGCTTCTATTGCAAAACTAAAACAGTCTCGCTAATGTCTTTTTTTTTAGATGTAATCCTTCCCTTGCCGCTTAAGGAAACGTTTACGTACGAAATTACGCCAGCCGAAGCGCAAGTGCTTTTACCTGGAATGCGAGTGGTTGTACCTTTTGGAAAAAGAAAAATGCATACGGCAATCGTTTTTAAGGTACATAGAGATGCACCAAAAGCCTACACACCAAAACAAATTGATAGTATTATTGATACCCGCCCTGTGCTTTCGCCAACTCAGTTGTCGTTTTTAACATGGATAGCCTCTTATTACCAAACCCCCTTGGGGTTGGTTGTTCGTACAGCACTGCCTTCCGTAATGTTACTAGAAAGCGAAACGGAAATTATCATTCATGAATGGAAAAGCCTTTTGCCAACACTATCAAAAAATGCAATTAAACTACTGCAACAGGTAAAGCCAAATAGCACCGTGTCTTTGTCTGACGTTCAACAGCTGATTCAAGTTAAAAACCCTTTTCCTGTTTTAAACGAATTGGTAGCAGCAAATTACGCAGTTTTAAAAGAGGAAGTTTATGCGCAATATCAACCCAAAACACAAACAGAAGTAGTGTTGCATCCACGGCTTAAAAATGATAACGCGCTCAAGCAAGTTTTAGAAGATCTGGTATCTAAACCAAAGCAGTATAAAACGCTGCTCACTTTTTTGCAACAGCAAAAGACAGTTTTTTTTTCGGAGTTTTCTAAATTAGAAACGGTTAGTTTATCATCTTTAAAAACACTAACAAGGCACGAAATTTTGGTGAAGCAAAAGCGTGTAGTAGATCGCTTGCCTACAAAAACCTCTAAAGACAATCCGTTGTTGCCGTTGTCGCTACCACAAGAAAAGGCCAAAATTTCCATTGAGAGTCATTGGAAAACAAAAGATATTACACTCCTTCATGGCGTTACGGGATCAGGAAAGACGGAAGTGTATATGCAGCTTATAAGTCAGCAATTAAATTTAGGAAAACAAGTTTTGTTTTTGGTTCCTGAAATAAGCCTCACCACACAACTGATGCAGCGACTTTATACTTTTTTCGGTCAAAATTTGGTTGTGTATCACTCCAAATATAGCCCACAGGAACGCGCTGAAACTTGGGATAAAATTAATGAAAATAATGTTGAAGCAAGACTGGTATTAGGTGCGCGTTCAGCGGTTTTGTTGCCTTTTCAGCAATTGGGGTTAATTATTGTGGACGAGTCACATGAAACCTCTTACAAACAATACGATGCGGCACCGCGCTATCACGCTAGAGATGCTGCTATGGTTTTGGCACATATGCATAAAGCAAAAGTAGTATTAGGAACGGCAACTCCTAGTATTGAAACCTACCAACATGCCAGTACGGGTAAGTATGGTTTGGTTTCGCTCACAGAACGTTTTCAAGATGCGCAAATGCCCGAAATCCATTTTGTTGATTTGGCAGAAGCCTATCGAAAAAAGCAAATGAAGGGGCATTTAGCACAATCACTCGCACAAGCTATTGAAGCAACATTGTTGGCAAAAAAACAGGTGCTGTTGTTTCAAAATAGGCGTGGATATGCTTCATTTGTAGAGTGCAGTCAGTGCGCACACGTCCCGCAATGCTCAAGCTGTGATGTGAGTCTTACGTATCATCAAGTCAATAACGAATTAAGGTGCCATTACTGTGGGTATATAGAACAATATGCTGCTGCTTGTGCAGCATGCGGAACCGTATCTCCGCAAACCCATGGTTTGGGAACGCAGCAATTGGAAGAAGAAATACAGCAACTGTTTCCATCGGCAAGTGTGGCGCGAATGGATTTAGATACTACACGTAAGAAACATGCACACCAAAAACTAATTTCGGCTTTTGCTCATCGTGAAATTGACATTTTGATTGGTACGCAAATGGTAACAAAAGGGTTAGACTTTGAACACGTTACCTTGGTTGGGGTGTTGTCTGCTGATAATTTTTTACATTTTCCAGATTTCAGGGCACACGAACGCGCATTTCAAGTCCTAACGCAAGTGGCAGGCCGCGCAGGAAGATTAGGCGATAAGAGCAAGGTTTTAATACAAACATTTCATCCCAGTCACCCTGTGTTGAAATTTGTTCAAGATTATGATTATACTTCTTTTTTTGAGCAACAAATTCAACAACGTGAACAATTTTCCTACCCACCTTTTATGCGCATAATCCGAATTGAACTGCGCCACAAAAACATGTCTTCGCTAATAGATGCTGGTAACTGGCTCAAACAAGGACTCCAGGAACGTTTTTCATCTGTGCTCGGACCCGTCGCACCATTGGTGGCAAGGCAACGTAATTATTATATTTTGCATACCCTTATCAAACTTCCACTTCATGCATCACAATCGGCTGCAAAATCTCGTTTAAGCGCATTGCTCCACAGCTTTGCACAAGTAGGGGCGTTTAGACAAGTTAAGGTGGCTGTGGATGTTGACCCGCAATAATTATAGAATCAGGTTTGTACAACCCAATAAAATCCGTATTTTCGCCGTCCAATTAAAGAAACATTTATGAACCATTACGAATCTGTTTTCATATTAAATCCCGTTTTATCTGAAGATCAGGTAAAGGAAGCAGTAGAAAAGTATGAGACGTTTATAACGTCTCGTGGTGGCGAGATTGTCGCCAAAGAGGACTGGGGCTTGAAAAAGTTTGCCTATCCAATTCAGAATAAAAAAAGTGGCTTTTACCACTTATTAGATTTCAAAATTGATGGCGAAGCCATTGATCAATTTGAAGTTGAATTCCGTCGCGATGAGCGCATCATGCGCTACCTTACGGTAAAATTAGACAAGCATGCAGAGGCTTGGGCTGTTAAGAGAAGAGATCGTTTAACTGAAAAAGCATAATTATGTCAATCGAACAAGAAAGTAAAGGCGGAAAACAAGGAGAAATTAGGTACCTAACTCCGTTAGATATAGAGACGTCAAAAGCCAAAAAGTATTGTCGTTTCAAAAAAGCTGGTATCAAGTATATCGATTACAAAGACGCAGATTATTTATTGAAATTCGTTAACGAGCAAGGCAAAATTTTACCACGTCGTTTAACAGGAACATCACTCAAATATCAACGTAAATTATCGGTTTCTATTAAGCGTGCGCGTCACTTGGCGCTTATGCCTTATGTAGCCGACATGCTAAAATAATTATCATGGAGCTTATTTTAAAACAAGACGTTGAGAACCTAGGGTTCAAAGACGATATCGTAACAGTAAAAAATGGTTACGGGCGTAACTTTTTGATTCCACAAGGCTTAGCTATTTTGGCTACTTCTTCTGCAAAAAAAGTATTGGCCGAGAACTTAAAGCAACGCGCCTTTAAAGAGCAAAAGCTTGTTGAAGATGCGCAAAAGCTTTCTAAAGAGTTAGCTAAATTAGACCTTAAAATTGAAGCAAAAGCAGGTGCTGGGAATAAACTGTTTGGTTCTGTTGGAACAATAGATATAGAAGCAGCACTTTCAAAAGTGGGTCAATCTATTGAACGAAAAGCCATTAAGTTACCTGGTGGATCCGTGAAAACTTTAGGGAAGCATACGGCATCAGTTCGTTTACATCGTGAGGTATTTGCGGATGTAGCATTTGAAATAACAAAAGCCAAAGAAAAAGCATAACTTTCTTTTTTTTAAAAACATAAAGCCGCTTTTTGCGGCTTTTTTTCGTTAAAACCAGATATTTGTATAAATTGTTGCCATGGCACAAAAACCGAGTATTCCAAAAGGCACCCGTGACTTTCTTCCCGCTGATGTAGCGCGTAGGTCATACGTGATTAACACCATCAGAACACACTTTGAGCGATATGGCTTTCTGCCAATCGAAACGCCGTCAATGGAAAAGTCGGTTTCACTAATGGGGAAGTATGGCGAAGAGGGCGATCGCTTAATGTTCCATGTGCTGAACTCAGGAGAGAAAATAAAAAAAGCAGACGTAGCTGCATTATCAGAAAGCAAACTTGGACGTTTTACACAGTCCATTTCTGAAAAAGCATTACGCTACGATTTGACCGTACCCTTTGCACGCTTTGTGGCACAACATCAGCATGAACTTAGCTTTCCGTTTAAACGGTATCAGGTGCAATCGGTTTGGCGTGCTGACAGGCCGCAACGCGGTCGTTTTCAAGAATTCACTCAATGTGATGCGGATGTTGTAGGCGCCGTAAGTCCAGTTTTAGAAGCTGAATGTATTCAATTGTTTGATTCCGTTTTCCATTCACTTCATTTAAAAGGTGCCACGATTCGTATCAATCACAGAAATATTTTATCGGGAATTGCAACGTATTTGGGTCCGCCAGATCGCATTTTAGATTTTACTGTGGCATTAGATAAGTTAGATAAAATTGGCGCAGCGGGTGTATTTGACGAATTGAAACAAAGAGGCTTTGGTGAAGATGCGCTTACAAAACTCACACCGTTATTGGAATTATCAGGAAGTATTGTTGATCAACTAGATATACTTGAATCCTTGCTTAAAGATCAGCCAATGGCTATAGAAGGTATTGCACATTTACGTGATGTTTTACGATTTGTTTCACCATTGCATGTGAGTAACTTGGCTTTTGATTTAACGCTTGCGCGTGGGTTGAATTATTATACGGGTATTATATTTGAAGTCGCCCCACCCAAAACAGTTGATTTGGGTTCAATTGGAGCAGGTGGACGTTATGACGATTTAACAGCTCTTTTTGGTCTGAAAGAGATGCACGGATTAGGCATTTCGTTTGGCTTAGACCGTTTATGTATGGTTTTGGAGGAGCTAGATTTGTATCCATCTACGTTGCAACAAGCGGTGGATGTGATCGTGCTTCATTTTGGGGACGCTTATGTGCAAGATTTAATTCCACACATTGCAAAATGGCGCAATTCAGGGCTTCGTGTGTTGGTGTATCCCACAAGTCACAAGCTCAAAAAGCAAATGCAATTTGCGAATCAATCCAATGCACCTTGGGCATTGTTTTATGGAGAAGAAGAACAAAAAGAAGGCATTTTGACTGTCAAAAATATGGGTACTGGAGAAACAGATAAAATAAATCTCGATGTATTTGACACATCTATATTGACTACGTGATTTTATTTATCTCATTTTCTATTTCACGAATTTTATCTTTTAATCGAAATATAATTTCTTCATTATCAGAGTTTTTGCCTGTAAGTATCCAATTTAAGCTATATTCAGGAAAATTTTTAACCACTCCTGCAAGTACCTCGTGACTGACACTTGAATGCCTTCTAAGGCAAGTTGAGACCGCATTTTGGCCTGCTCCAATGATTCTCTCGAATTTTGATATTGATAAATCTTTTTCGTCTATGATTTGACGAATTCTGTCATTAATTTCCATTATTCAAAAGTATTGGTGTTTTTGCTAAAATTTTTTCAAAAAAAACAAGCAATAGTGTTTATTCACTAACATTTATTCAGAATAGTTATTTCACACTTTTTATAGTTTTTACTAAAAAAAACATGTTTTAAACTACTTTTTTTAGCGTAATAGTCATTTACTGTTAGTTCGCTGTTTGTTATTCCAGGCTTTAAAATGGTAAAGTATAAATTGAAAAATACCTAAAACTAATTTTCATAAGGTACAGTTTAATTTTGAAGTATGTAGTGATGATGTATGGTTTTAATTTTCATTTTTCAAACAAAATTCATTGATATTTGAGAATCATTTAAATAAACTTCCTTCATTTTGTCAACACTTCATAAAATACTATTCTTGGCTTTATTTTTCAGTACTGCCTCTGCACAAACAACTTCGGTTGGTAATGGTAGTTATACGAACACATTTCCTGGAGTTGATTCATCAAACAGAAATGGATACCCCAGCGGATCACCACAACTTTCAGGTGCTGCCCAGTACAAGCCCGTTCCAACAAACGATTGGTGGTCACTTCTTCTTAAAGATAATCATGTAAGTAATCTTTTCAATTACCCATTTACCATGCGAACTACCGCATCAGGCTTGGGAATCACCTATGTTCCTTTTGGCGTGGTTGGCGATAAACAAACAATACATGTTGGAGTTCAAGGACTAAATAGTACACGTGCTACTGTTTCGGATCATTCCGATTGGACAGTTACCATGGCGTGGTCATCAAGTGGACGTAGTTTTTCAGCAACTAGCGGTATCGGAATGCCATTTGTTTATTTGACAAAAGGGAGTGCAAATGTTGCACAAGTAGAAGTTAAAGCGGGTACGGCAACCATTCACAATGAAATGATATTGATAGAAAATGCACAAGATGGAGTTGATTATGCCGTGTATGCCCCTGTTGGTAGCTCGTGGACACAAAATGGAGCTGTTTTTACATCATCTCTGAACGGGAAAAACTACTGGTCTGTTGCCATGCTTCAGCAGAGTAATACCAATGCTTTGCAGCTAGCCAACACCTATAAAAAGTTTGCATACGTATTTCCTTCCAATACTGCTGTAGCTTGGGATTATAACGAAACCACAAGTGTGTTGCGTACTGATTTTGAAATAACTCCTGAAGTTAAAGAAGGAACGAATAACACAGTACTTCAGGGACTTTTACCACATCAATGGTCGCATTTGGCAACAAATTCACCATCGCCAAATCGTGAAACATACACCTCTATTCGTGGAGATTTAAAAATGTTAGACGGCAACACGTTCGCAACCGAAAACACGTTTTATGGTGTTTTGCCAACACTACCATATTTGGCAAATTATAGCGATTCTTTTAACCCTTCTGATTTGGGAAGTAAAGTAAGTCTATTAGAAAATAATGCATTACCATCTTGGACCGACTCGTATAACGAAGGACAGTTAATGAATCGTTTGGTACAAACAGCTCGTATTGCTCACAAAATTGGAGACACTGAGGCACGAGATAAAATGATTGCTACTGTAAAAGAGCGACTAGAAGATTGGCTTAGCTACGAGGCTGGAGAAGTAGCCTTTTTGTTTTATTACAACAATACTTGGTCAACACTTTTAGGTTATCCTGGCGGACACGGACAGGACACAAATATTAATGATCATCATTTTCATTGGGGTTATTTTATTCATGCAGCAGCTTTTATAGAGCAGTTTGAGCCCGGTTGGGCTAATCAATGGGGGGAGATGGTAAATGAGCTTGTAAAAGATGCAGCCTCACCCAGTAGAACAGATAACAAGTTCCCGTTTTTACGCAATTTCAGTCCTTATGCTGGACATGCCTGGGCAAATGGATTTGCTACTTTTCCGCAGGGGAATGACCAAGAATCTACATCAGAAAGCATGCAATTTAACACCTCTTTAATTCATTGGGGGTCGGTTACAGGAAATGACGCCATTCGAGACTTGGGAATATATTTATACACCACCGAACAAACTGCCGTAGAAGAATACTGGTTTGATATGGATGATAATTTATTTCCTGAAACGTACACCTATAATAACAGTCCTCTAAGTATAGCTTCTAGAGTTTGGGGAAATTCATACGATAGCGGTACCTTTTGGACTGCCGATATCGCTGCCGCTTACGGTATTGAAATGTATCCCATTCATGGAGGCTCGTTGTATTTGGGGCATAACACTACATATGTGCAAAAATTATGGAACGAAATACAGCAAAACACTGGGATTTTATCTAACGAAGCCAACGCAGATTTATGGCACGATGTGTATTGGTGCTACGCCGCTTTTATTGATCCAGACAAGGCAATTGAGCTTTATGATTCCTATCCAGACAGAGGCTTAAAATTTGGTATTTCAGATGCGCACACCTATTACTGGTTGCACAATATGAAAGCTATGGGAACAGTTAAAACAGATATTACGGCTAACCACCCCATTGCAGCAGCATTTGAGCAGAACGGTGAAACAACTTATGTCGCACATAATTATTCAAACACGGATATAACGGTAGAATTCTCAGACAATTTTTCATTTATGGTTCCTGCCAATACCATGAAAACCAACAGAGATGTTGCCCTTTCGGGAACGATAACTTCTAGTTTTAGTCAAGCGTACAGTGGCGGTAGTGTAGATTTATCTGTTGAGGCTACAGGAACAGGAATCAATAAAATTGAGTTTTTTGATAACAACGGTTTGTTGTCAACGGATACAACAAGTCCATACACTACAAAAGCAGAAAACCTTACTACAGGAATTCATAATTTTTACGCTAAGGTCTATAACAGCTCTGGATTTGTGGTTACTAACTCAGTTCAAGTTTTGGTGGGCGAGCAAAAACCTTATCTAAATCAGCCCTTTCAAATTCCAGGAACAATTCAAGCTGGAAACTACGATTATTTTGAAGGGGGTAAAGGGCAGGATATTTCTTATTTTGATAGTACAACAGGAAATAACGGAGCTGAATCAGGTAATTTCAGAACCGATGAAGATGTAGATGTAGTCTCGGACGCAGAGGGTAAAACTGTTCATTGGATTGAAGCAGGGGAATGGTTAGAATACACCGTTGATGTTACACAATCAGGCTATTATAAAATGGATTTCCGATATGCATCTAACGTAGCTGCTGGCGGTCCTTTTAGCCTTAAGTTAGACGGGCAAGAAGTGGCTTCAAACATCACAGTTTCTTCAACGGGCGATTGGGATAATTGGGCAACTAAATCTGTAAATGGAATTCCGCTAATTGAAGGAGAGCATGTGTTAAGAGTTGCTATTGAACAAGGCGGATTTAATTTGGGTGATATGACTTTTACCCGAACCTCAAGTTTGGGCTATTCACCACTTATTGCCAATGCTGGAGCAAACATAACAGTAGAAATTCCAGCAACTACAACCCAGCTTAATGGAAATCAAAGTACGATTCCAAACCCCACTAGTACAGCCTACCAATGGATGCAAATTTTTGGTCCTACAACAGTAAATTTTGCTGATAATCAGTCGCTAACGACTGCTATCTCAAATTTGGAGCAAGGAATCTATAAATTTGAATTATCCCTTACCGAATCGAATTCTACGGCCAAAGACGATGTTTATGTCAATGTACAAAATGGAGATAACTCGTTACCGACCGTATCTATCACCTCACCTGATGATGGCGATACATTTGTTTCGGGGGGTACAATTGATATTTCTGCTACCGCATCAGATTTTGATGGTACGATTTCTAAAGTTGAGTTTTTTAATGGATCCACTAAGTTAGGTGAGGATACATCCCAGCCCTATGTGTTTTCATGGAATAATCCAGCAGTAGGCACATATAGTATTACTGCAAAAGCAACAGATAATGACGGTGATACTGCTACAACTACGCCCATATCTGTCACTATTAATCAAAGATTATATTGCATTTTTAACGATTCTGCTCATATTGACGGGAGTTCTTTTTCAACGGGATACAATTTAACATTTGAAACCATAGGCAACAGTGTGAAATTTACTGCTGAACTTTTGGATACTGATAAGTCAGGAGTTGTTACCTATTTATTTAGGCAGACTCCATTTAATGAAAGTCAAATGGACGCACAAGGCAGTAGAGTATTTACCAAAACAGTTGGTGGTTTCACGCAGGGAGAAGAAATTAGTTATGCCGTAAAATTTGCTTTTGCAGGCGGCCTTTCTGTGACTAAATATTTTCAATATAAGGTAGGTACAAGCTGTGTGTTAAGTTTTGATGAAGTAAAGTCTGACTTTGCTGTTACAATGTATCCAAACCCAACTTCAGGGAAATTTACGGTTTCAACTGATAGGGCTGTTTATGTTGAAGTGTTCGACGTTTTGGGTAAAAGTATTCTAACAAGCCCAAATAAAATTATCGACCTTTCTGGATATCAAAGTGGTATATATTTTGTAAAAGTTACAGTAATTAGTGACGCAAAACAGCAAATTTTGAAACTGGTTAAAAAAGAATAATTGTTCACCATAATTTTAATGATTGATTAACCAAAGTGCTGTGAGGTATTTTAACATGCATTTATAATTTGAAATTCAAATAAAAGTGTATTTTTGAAATGCTTTAAAAAGAATATAGCTTCGTGATTCAACAGCATCATTTTTTATTTTTTTCACAAAGAGTAATGAAGTCTTTGCTATTTGTGGTGTTTGTGTCACAAGTTGCAACCATAGCTGTTGCTGCACTTGATTTTTCCCCTCGAGATGTTTTTGTAGTCTCGCAGGAAAGCGAAGAACCCAAACCCAAAGAGGGTAAAAACGCATTTGATTTTTTGGAAGAAAGCACGATTTTAATTGTTGACTTTCCCACATTTGCATTTTTTTCAGC
>CATAMV010000116.1 GCA_949487855.1 Bacteroidota bacterium | reverse complement strand
GGAGGATATTTGTATCACGGACGTGTAAAATCACTTGCTGACGGCGCACGCGAAGCAGGACTAAACTTTTAAGTATGTATCAAGATTATAAAAATGTAGAATTTGTAAAACCTGGTGGTCTTGACCTAAAAGATCGGTTGGTTGGTGTACAACGTGTTACCAAAGTAACTAAAGGTGGACGTGCTTTTGGATTCTCTGCAATTGTAGTTGTAGGAGATGAAAATGGTGTTGTTGGTCAAGGACTTGGTAAATCAAAAGAAGTTGCTGAAGCAATTTCTAAAGCTGTTGAAGACGCTAAAAAGAATTTGGTTCGTATCCCCATTCACAATGGAACTATTCCACACCAACAAAAAGGCAAGTATGGCGGAGCACGTGTTTATATCCAACCTGCATCTGAAGGTACTGGAGTAATCGCTGGTGGTGCCGTTCGTGCAGTTCTCGAGGCAGTTGGTGTTCACAATGTACTTTCTAAATCTCAAGGTTCTTCTAACCCACACAACGTGGTAAAAGCAACCTTTGATGCATTGTTGCAATTACGTGATGCGAGTACTGTTGCCAAGCAACGTGGAATTTCACTTGATAAAGTTTTTAACGGATAAGGATATGGCAAAGATTAAAGTTACACAGGTAAAAAGTTATATCAAGCGTCCAGAAGATCAAAAGCGCACACTCGCAGCCCTTGGTTTACACCGTATTGGTCAAGTTGCTGAGCACGATGACACTCCTGTAATTCAAGGAATGATTAACAAAGTAAAACATTTGGTAACCGTTCAAAACGCATAATATGGAATTAGGAAATTTAAAACCAGCAAAAGGCGCAGTAAAAGGCGGAAGCAAACGCTTAGGTAGAGGACAAGGTTCTGGAACTGGTGGCACGGCTTCACGTGGTCACAAAGGAGCAAAATCTCGTTCTGGTTACTCCAAGAAAATTGGTTTTGAAGGTGGACAAATGCCACTTCAACGCCGTGTGCCAAAATTTGGATTTACCAACATTAACCGCAAAGAATATGCGGGAATTAACTTGGATAAACTTCAAGCACTTGTTGATGACAAAAAAATCAAGTCTTCTCTTGACCTTGATACAATGATTTCATTGCGTTTGGTAGGTAAAAATGATTTGGTGAAAATTTTAGGTAGAGGTGAATTAAAAACCAAACTAAAAGTTAGTGCTCACAAATTTACAGCTACAGCTAAAGCGGCTATTGAAGCTGCTGGAGGCGAGGCCATCACATTATAACAAATGAAACGATTTTTAGAAGTCATATCGAGTATTTGGAAGATTGAGGAACTCAAAACCCGTATTGGGGTTACCCTTGGGTTACTTGTCGTGTACCGCATTGGTGCTCAGGTAGTACTTCCAGGAATTGATCCCGTTCAGCTTTCGGAATTATCTAGCCGTACTGGTGGTGGCGGATTGCTTGGTGTTTTGAACATGTTTACAGGAGGTGCCTTTGCAAACGCTTCTGTATTCGCCTTGGGAATCATGCCTTACATCTCGGCTTCTATTGTGGTACAACTTATGGGTATTGCTATTCCATATTTGCAAAAATTACAGAAAGAAGGAGAAAGTGGACGTCGTAGAATCAACCAGATTACACGTTGGCTTACGATTGCTATTTGTGTGTTCCAAGCGCCAGCTTACTTGTACTCTCTAAGTGCATTAGGTGTTCCAGAGTCTGCTTTTATTCTTGGAAAAGGACTTGGGTTTATGGTGCCATCGGTTATTATACTTGTCACCGGAACCATTTTTGCGATGTGGTTGGGAGAAAAAATCACCGACAAAGGAATAGGAAATGGTATTTCGCTATTGATAACAGTAGGTATTGTAGCGACACTACCCATGTCATTTGCACAAGAATTTGTTTCAAGAGTTACTGAAAACAATGGGGGGCCAATTGTAATTTTGATTGAAACGATAGTTTGGATTGGTATTAACGCCATTTGTATTTTGTTGGTTATGGCTGTACGCCAAATACCTGTTCAGTATGCGCGTAGAACGGCTTCTGGCGGTATAGATAAAAATCAAATTGGATCACGTCAATATATTCCACTTAAACTTAATGCATCAGGAGTAATGCCAATTATTTTTGCGCAAGCACTAATGTTTGCTCCAGCAGCGCTTGGTCGTTTTGCAGGAGATAGTGTAGTAGGACAATGGCTTCAAGCATCTTTCTCAGATATTTTTGGATTGTGGTATAACATTCTTTTTGCTGTACTCATTATCGTATTCACCTATTTTTATACAGCTATTACGGTACCAACCAATAAGATGGCAGATGACTTAAAACGAAGCGGTGGTTTTGTTCCTGGTGTTCGCCCAGGTACAGAAACAGCCGATTTTTTAGACCGTATTATGTCGCAAATTACCTTCCCTGGCTCGCTATTTTTGGCAGCTGTTGCGGTATTGCCAGCCGTAGTGTATCATTTGTTTGGTATGCAGCAAGGCTGGGCATTGTTCTATGGCGGCACATCACTACTAATTATGGTTGGTGTTGCGATAGACACGATTCAGCAAATCAATGCGTATTTGCTTAACCGTCATTACGATGGATTAATGAAAACAGGAAGTAAACGAAAAACCACAGGAGCTTAATGGCAAAGCAAGCAGCAATAGAGCAAGACGGCCAAATCATAGAGGCACTTTCAAACGCTATGTTTCGCGTAGAGTTGGAGAATGGTCATGTGGTCACGGCACATATTTCGGGCAAAATGCGCATGCATTATATTAAGCTATTACCTGGAGATAAAGTAAAACTGGAGATGTCTCCTTACGATTTGACTAAGGCACGCATCACCTACAGATATTAATATATGAAAGTTAGAGCATCACTTAAAAAAAGAAGCGC
>CATAMV010000115.1 GCA_949487855.1 Bacteroidota bacterium | reverse complement strand
TTTTTATATATTTGCACCCCTCGGGCGCTTAGCTCAGTTGGTTCAGAGCACCTCGTTTACACCGAGGGGGTCGGGGGTTCGAATCCCTCAGCGCCCACATCAAACAAAATCCTGATGCAATGCATTGGGATTTTTTGGTTTTTAAAATGAAGAAAGCTTGTTTTTTCATTTAAAAACACAAAAAAAAGTGCACGAAGTGCACAGGATTGCATTTGCAGAAGTGGTCCAAATGGGAAATTAAATCCCTCAGCGCCCACATCAAACAAAATCCTGATGCAATGCATTGGGATTTTTTGTTAAAAAACAGCGTCACATAAAAAATACAATATCTTTGTATAAGTTTATGCTTTACCAAAATTAACAACTATGTGTGGAATTGTAGGATACGTTGGACATAGAGATGCCTATCCCATTATTATCAAGGGGCTTAAACGTCTTGAATATAGAGGGTACGACAGTGCTGGAGTCACGCTTTTTGGCAATAAAACCCAACTCGTAAAAACAAAGGGGAAAGTTTCCGATTTGGAACAGCTTTTTTCAAATGAAGAAACACATGGAAGTACATTAGGACTGGGGCATACCCGTTGGGCTACTCACGGAATTCCGTCTAATGTAAACTCTCATCCACATACTTCAAATTCTGGAAATATATCGATTGTACATAACGGTATTATCGAAAATTATGCAAGCATAAAAAAGATTTTGACAGAAAATGGATTTACCTTCTCTTCTGAAACAGATACTGAAGTTTTGGTTAATCTTATTGAATATGTTAAAATTTCTCAAGATGTCAAAATAGGGCAAGCAGTACAGATTGCGCTTAATCAAGTGGTGGGTGCCTATGCCATTGCGGTATTTGATAACGAAAGACCCAACGAAGTGACAGTTGCCAAGCTGGGGAGTCCTTTGGCTATTGGTATTGGAAAAGACGAGTATTTTATTGCTTCAGATGCTTCCCCATTTATAGAATACACCAATAGAACCATTTATTTGGAAGACAATGAAATGGCGGTTATTTCTAGAAAAAAAGGATTTAAAATGTATTCGGTAGCTGAAGACACTGTCGTTACACCAAAAGTCCAGGAGATTCAATTGTCGTTGGAAAAGATTGAGAAAGGCGGCTTTGATCACTTTATGCTAAAAGAAATTCACGAACAGCCAACGGCCATTGCCGATACATTTCGGGGGCGTTTGTTTGTGGAAGATCAAAGAATAAATATATCTGGTATTGAACAGCATTTGGACGTTTTTCAAAAAGCCGAGCGTATCACTATTGTTGCTTGTGGTACTTCATGGCATGCAGGGCTTGTAGCCGAATATCTTTTTGAGGATGCGGTGCGAATTCCCGTTGAGGTAGAGTATGCCTCTGAATTCCGATACCGTAATCCGGTAATTAAAAAGGGCGATGTTGTGATTGCTATATCACAGTCTGGTGAAACAGCAGATACGCTGGCAGCCATTAAGCTTGCCAAAGAAAAGGGTGCCTTTGTTTTTGGTGTTTGTAACGTCGTAGGGTCGTCTATTGCTAGAGAAACCGACTCGGGGACTTATACCCATGCTGGCCCTGAAATTGGCGTAGCATCAACCAAAGCGTTTACAACACAGCTTACTGTAATTACGATGATTGCACTGCGTTTAGGTCAGCTTAAAGGAACTATTGATGCGGAAAGTTTTAAAAGAGTAGCTTCTCAATTGGTGTCGCTTCCAGGTCAAATTCAAGAAGTACTTAAATACGATGGATCAATCAAAACAATTGCTGCAGCCTATAAAGACGCGTCTAACTTTTTGTATTTGGGCAGGGGCTATAATTTTCCAGCAGCACTAGAAGGCGCACTTAAGCTCAAGGAGATATCCTATATCCATGCGGAAGGTTATCCCGCTGCTGAGATGAAACACGGCCCTATTGCACTTATTGATGAAAACATGCCCGTGGTGGTCATTGCCACCAATAAGGGGCATTATGAAAAAATTGTTAGTAATGTCCAAGAAATAAAATCTCGGAATGCTAAAATTATTTCAATCGTAACCAAAGGCGATGAGAGTGTAAAATTATTATCTGACCATGTTATTGAAATCCCTGAAGTTACGGAAGCCTTGGTGCCAATTTTGGCTTCTGTTCCCCTTCAGTTGTTGTCGTATCATATTGCTGTAATGCGTGGCTGTAACGTGGACCAACCTCGGAATTTGGCAAAGTCGGTTACGGTGGAGTAGGTTTTATAAGTATAATCTAAATACTGGACTTAAATTAAGAAATTGAAGCCCTTCTCGCTCATCGTCATTTAATTTAATTGTTTGAGTTTCAGAGCCGGTTTTTTCTTTTATTTTGGATAAAGCTCCTGCTGTATAACCTAATGAAGCTCCCGCATAAAAATTTGGCGCAATTCTCCACAAATACTCTACTCCAATTTCAAGGCCTATACTTGCTCCTGTAAGCTTTGTTGTACTATAAACTGCATTATTAAGTTTAATTTCAACACCAGCTGCATATCGAATATATCCCATGCTTACAAACATATTTAATTCTGCAGAATCTTGTATGTCATGATAATGTAGAGAAGGGCCTATGTAATAGATGTTTCTTTTTTGATTTGCATCAACCGTTACTGTTCCGTTTTCATTTATAGAAGTAAGATAGTTAGAGCTTTTAGATGCGCTAAATTGACGGTAGGTGACGCCAACACTATAAGAGTCGTTAAGTTGGTAGCGGGGCGCTATAAAAAAGCTTACTCCCGTTAACATGCTTTTTTCGTCTTCATACTCTTGCCCTTGTAAGCTAGTAGAAACTTTTGCTGTTCTAAAACCAAATCCTGCTTCTGCAGAAATGGAAAATTTAGAAGTTTTTTTATCCTCTGGTAACTCTTGTGCCGACAAAGTAAAAACAAAGAATATAGATAGTAAAATCGCAATATTGGTTTTCATGATAAAGATTTTAAGAGGTTATAAAAAAGTAGG
>CATAMV010000114.1 GCA_949487855.1 Bacteroidota bacterium | reverse complement strand
CAAATAAGGTCGTATAATCGCTGCTCATCAGAGGCGGCATCTACGTGCATTTTACTTAAATTAGTTGGGCGAATAGCTTCGTGTGCCTCTTGCGCCCCTTTATTTTTTGTTTTGTAAACGCGTGTTTGGGCATAGTCTGCACCATAGGATTTAGTAATAACTCCACGTGCTTCGTTCAGCGCTTGTTTGGATAGATTGACACTATCGGTTCGCATGTACGTAATGTGACCTGATTCATACAATCGCTGTGCGTTTGACATGGTCCTACTAACAGAAAACCCTAATTTTCTTGAAGCTTCCTGCTGTAACGTAGAAGTGGTAAAAGGAGCTGTTGGTGATTTTTTTGCAGGTTTTTTTTCTAGTGAGGAAACTGAAAAAATAGCATCGATATTTTTCGTTAGGAATGCTTGTGCGGTTTCTTCGTTATCAAATGTTTTTGATGTAGTAGCCTTAACTGCTTTTCCATCATGGGTCGTAAATTCTGCTTGAACTTTAAAGGATGCCATAGGATTAAAAGCCTCGATTTCACGCTCGCGCTCTACTAAAATTCTCACCGAAACTGATTGTACTCTACCCGCAGATAGACCGCCTTTTACCTTACGCCACAAGATGGGCGATAATTCGTAACCAACCAGTCTATCTAAAACCCTGCGCGCTTGTTGGGCATCAACCAAATGTTGGTTTATTGTACGCGGATGTTCAATAGCATGCTGAATGGCATTCTTTGTAATTTCATGAAAAACAATACGTTTGGTATTGCTTTGATCCAAATCTAACTGCTCTGCTAAATGCCAAGCAATAGCCTCTCCTTCACGATCTTCATCACTTGCTAACCATACCATTTCTGCTTTCTTTACAAGTGACTTTAGCTCTCTTACAACTTTCTTCTTATCGTCGGTAACTATATAATTTGGACTAAAATCGCCTTCAACATCTACACCGAGCTCTTTGGCAGGAAGGTCTGAAATATGGCCGTAGCTGGAAACCACTTTGAATTTTTCCCCCAAAAACTTCTCAATAGTTTTGGCTTTTGCAGGTGACTCTACGATGACTAAGTTCTTGGACATTGATGCAATTTTCAGAACAAAAGTAGAAGAATTTATGGTTAGTAAAAATTGTACCCCCATTAAATTTTTGTAATCCTTTAAAAACACAAACCTATTTCATGCATAGGCGGCAATACTTTTTTAATCTGATTTTAATCCAATTTGAGTTCCTATATTTGGGCAAAATTTTTTATTGATGAATCTTATTTCTGAACCTTGGCCGTGGTATATTGGCGGTCCTGCAATTGCGGCGGTTTTGTTTTTATTGCTTTTTTCCGAAAAACAATTTGGCATGTCTTCCAACCTACGAACGCTGTGCGCGATGGCTGGAGCAGGTAAAAAAACCGCTTTCTTTAATTTTAATTGGCGTCAATACCGCTGGAATTTGATTGTTGCAATCGGTGCTGCTGTGGGTGGTTTTATTGCCGCTAATTATATGTCAGATGGAAGTGTTGGCGACATTCATCATGATGTGGTGGTGCAACTAGACAATTTGGGAGTTCAGGGTGCAGGAAAAGATTATATGCCCGAAACTTTTTTTAGCCCAGACGCCTTTTCAAATCCAAAAACACTTGCCTTGTTAGCACTCGGAGGATTTTTAGTTGGATTTGGAACACGTTATGCTGGGGGTTGTACTTCTGGTCATGCCATTTCTGGGCTTAGCAATTTGCAATTACAATCTTTAATTGCCATCATTGGTCTCTTTATAGGCGGCTTGTTTATGAATCACTTCTTATTGCCTTATCTATTATGAAACGTGTACTCCTTTATTTTGCTATCGGAATTCTTTTTGGAATTACCATGATTAAATCTGAAGCTGCTTCTTGGTTTCGCATCTACGAAATGTTCCAGTTTAAATCCTTTCATATGTACGGAATTATTGGTGCTGCTGTTGCGTTAGGAGTGATCATTACGCAATCCATTAAACGCTTTAAACTACGCTCCTTTTTTGGTGAAGAAATTCAGATTCCCAGTAAAACAAAACTGGTGAAAGCACCGCTCTTTGGGGGTGTTATTTTTGGTCTAGGCTGGGCACTTACCGGAGCTTGCCCAGGACCTATTTACGTTCTTATTGGCGCTGGGTATTTTCCGCTACTTATTGTGTTAGCATCTGCGCTATTGGGTACATATTGCTACGGTGTACTAAAGCCACGTTTGCCACACTAGCAAAAATGAACACATGACAAAATGTCAATTTCATTGATATTTTGTACTTTTACAGGCCAATTAAAACGGATGCATCAATCAAAAGAAATAGCGCAAAAAAACCCCAATGCCTTCAATGGTGAAGTATTGGAGTTGGATTCAAACCCCAATGCGGGTGGCAAGAAGATGTTTATCGAGTCATATGGTTGCCAGATGAATTTTTCGGATAGCGAAATTGTGGCATCTATTCTTGGAGAAGCAGGCTATAAAACCACTTCAGAGCTTAACGATGCGGATTTAATTTTGGTCAACACCTGCTCTATTAGAGAAAAAGCAGAACAAACTGTCCGCAAGCGATTAGAAGCTTTTCAAGGGGTAAAAAAAACAAATCCAAATGTAAAAGTGGGCGTTTTGGGCTGTATGGCCGAACGACTTAAAAGTGCCTTTTTAGATGAAGAGAAGATTGTGGATTTGGTTGTTGGGCCAGATGCTTACAAAGACCTTCCGAATCTAGTTGCAGAAGTTGAGGCAGGTCAAGATGCAGTGAACGTAATCCTTTCAAAAGAAGAAACATACGGCGATGTTCAACCCGTAAGATTGCAATCAAATGGAGTAACAGCCTTTATTTCCATAACGCGCGGTTGTGATAATATGTGTACTTTTTGTGTGGTGCCCTTTACAAGAGGTCGTGAGCGTAGCCGTGATCCAAAAAGTATTTTAGACGAGATGAACACATTGGCAGAGGCGGGCTACAAGGAAGTAACACTTCTAGGGCAAAATGTAGATAGTTATTTGTGGTACGGCGGCGGACCCAAAAAAGATTTTGCCAAAGCAAGTGCCTTGCAACAAAAAACAGCTGTACATTTTCATCAATTGCTGGACTTAGTCGCGAAAGCCCACCCTGGAATTCGTATTCGCTTTTCTACCTCAAACCCACAGGACATGACACGTGATGTATTACACATCATGGCGAAACATCCAAATATTTGTAATTACATTCACTTACCCGTTCAGTCGGGAAGTAATGCAGTGCTTGAGGCTATGAATCGCCAACACACACGGGATGAATACATGGAACTTATTGACGATATTAAACGTATTGTTCCTGACTGTGGAATTTCGCAAGACATGATAGCTGGTTTTCCCAACGAAACGGAATCAGATCATGAAGACACCTTGAGTTTAATGGAATATGTCAAATATGATTTTGGGTTTATGTTTATGTACTCTGAACGTCCTGGCACTCCAGCTGCAAAAAAACTTGAAGACAACATTCCGCAAGAAGTCAAAAAAAGACGTTTGCAAGAAATTGTGGCCATGCAACAAAAACATGCGCGCTACAAAAACAACCTGTTTATCGGCAAAACCGTTGAGGTTCTGATTGAAAAAGAGTCCAAAAAATCTAACGAGCAATGGAGCGGTCGTACGCAACAAAACACCGTAGTAGTATTCCCAAAAGAACATTACACTGTTGGTGATTTTGTGGATGTCACTATTGCGTCATGCACCTCTGCAACGCTCTTGGGGCAAGCTGTAGATTTTGGTCCAACACAAAATCATCATCATGGATAACGTTCAAAACATCAAGCAACGGTTTGGGATTATTGGGAACGATCCGCAATTAAATTTTGCATTGGGTAAAGCGTTGCGTGTAGCACCTACCGAAATATCAGTACTAATTACAGGGGAATCAGGTGTAGGAAAAGAGGTTTTCCCACGAATTATTCATCAATTATCCAATCGAAAACACGGCAAATTTATTGCTGTGAACTGTGGGGCAATTCCAGAAGGCACTATTGACTCCGAACTTTTTGGACACGAAAAAGGTGCGTTTACTGGCGCAACCCAAACGCGAAACGGCTATTTTGAGGTTGCTCATGGTGGTACTATTTTTTTGGATGAAGTTGGCGAGTTACCACTTGCCACACAAGTGCGACTGTTACGCGTATTGGAAAATGGTGAGTTCATGAAAGTGGGTTCCTCTAAAGTGCAAAAAACAGATGTACGTGTAGTAGCTGCCACTAACGTAAAAATGATGGAAGCCATTCAAAAAAATAAATTTAGAGAAGATTTATACTACAGATTGAGTACGGTTGAAATTAACTTACCTCCATTACGAGAACGAAAAGAAGATATTCATTTGTTGTTTCGAAAATTTGCTGCTGATTTTGCTCAAAAATACCGCATGCCCACAGTGCGTTTAGACGATCAAGCACAAAGCCTTTTGGAACAGCAGCAATGGGCTGGAAACATTCGACAACTACGTAATATTGCCGAACAACTTTCTGTATTAGAGCAAGAACGCGACATTACAGCTGCAATTCTTCGACACTATTTACCTGCCTCAAAATCCAATCTTCCTGCGGTGATAAACGCTAAAGAATCCAGTAGCGATTTTGGTTCGGAAAGGGAAATTTTATACAAGGTATTGTTTGACATGAAAGCTGACTTAAACGACCTAAAAAAGCTAACCCATGAGTTGATGAATACCTCAAATATGGATCAAGCTAAAGCCCAGCACGAGGGGTTAATTCAGAAAATTTATGGAGAAGAAAAACCTGCTGAAGAAGCGCTGCCATTTGAATCATCACCTGAAATAACAAGAGAGCCAGTTGCATACAACGACAATTTTGACTATGCGGAGGAGGTACAAGAAGCAGAAACTTTATCACTTCAGGACAAAGAATTGGAACTCATTGTAAAAGCGTTGGAACGAAATAAAGGTCGGCGTAAGGCCGCGGCAGCAGAACTGGGAATTTCAGAACGTACTTTATATCGAAAAATCAAGCAATTTGACTTAGATTTATAAGATGAAAAAAATTATTTTCTTAATGTTCTTGTTTTTGGCGAGTTGTAAGTTTTACTCTTTTACAGGCGCATCTATTCCTGAGGGGGCAGAAACAGTTCAAGTGAATTTCTTTATCAATAATGCTGCTGACAAAGTAGGTTCTGTTTTTGAACCTGGATTAGATAGAGACTTTACTAATGCTGTTCAAGAAATGTTACTCAACCAAACTAACTTGGAACTAACAAATGTTAATGGACACCTCATTTATGAAGGCGAAATTGTCGAATATCTTGTAAGCCCAATGACAGCTACTGCCCAACAAACAGCAGCACAAAACCGGCTTACTATGTCTGTTAATTTGCGCTTTTTTAACACACTCAACGTTGAAGATGATTTTGAGAAGCGATTTAGTTTTTTCTATGATTTTGATGCTACAGCACAACTTCAGTCTATTCAAGCGGAAGCACATGAGGTTCTTTTTGAGCGCATTACCCAAGATATTTTTAATGAATCTTTAGCCAAATGGTAAGTCATCAACGCACATATTTGGAAAAGCTTCGTCAGAAAGGAATAGATGAACCTAAAAGTACCCTAAACCATTTGGACACCTTAGTGCAACAGTATCCCTATTTCCAAGCTTTGCACCATTTGGGATGGAAAATTGCCCATAACAACAAACTACCCGAAGAGTCATCGCTGCTTAAATCTTGTTCATTGCATACCAAAAGCAGACTACATCTTATTCCACATCCAAATACAGAGGCACAAGCATTTGTTGAAGTTACCTCGGAACTTGACAACACAGATGAGGTTCGGACTTTTCTAGATTGGCTTCAACAGCTAGAAAACGTGCCAAGCAAAGGCAATGAACAAAATAGATTGATAGATAAATTTATTACCGACGCGCCTCGCTTGGTAGTTTCCAAATCGGCAGAAAAGCAAACTGATTTAACAAAAAAACAGCAGTTTGACGATAACCAATTAATGACCGAAACATTGGCGGAAGTTTACTTCAAACAAGGGAAATTAAAAAAGGCAATAAAAGCCTATGAGATATTGGCATTGAAATATCCAGAAAAAAGTGGTTTCTTTGCTGACCAAATTCAAAAAATTACGAACACACAAAACGAGAGTTAACATGAGTGCATTTACTATTTTTTTAGGATTAACAGTTATCATCTGTTTTTTACTCATTTTGGTAGTTATGGTACAAAATCCCAAAGGCGGTGGGCTTTCATCTTCGTTTGGAGGTAGTTCACAACAACTTGGTGGAGTGCAAAAAACTACAGATTTTTTAGATCGAAGTACATGGGTATTGGCTGCTATTTTGTTGGTGTTGATTTTAATTTCCAATTCTATGATTAGTGTTCCAACTGATGTTAACGAGTCTTCATTAGTAGATGAGAATGCCATTGAAGAAGTCATTCCCGAAACTATTCCAGAAGAAATTCCAGAAGAATTGCCCGAAACAGATAGCACAAACTAATTCTAGTGCCATCATGTCAGTTTTTTATTGACAAATTCCAAAAATTTGCATTGGCACAGTTGATGCTATAGTTATTTAAACAAAATTTAATTCATGAGTACGATTAATATCAAACCTTTGGCTGATCGTGTAGTAGTTGAGCCTCTAGCAGCAGAAACCACTACTGCGTCTGGGATTATTATTCCTGATACGGCTAAAGAAAAACCACAAAAAGGAACTGTAGTAGCTACTGGGCCTGGAACCAAAGACGAAGCCATCACTGTTCAAGTGGGCGATACTGTTTTATATGGTAAATATGCTGGAACTGAGCTGAAGCTAGACGGCGGAGATTACCTAATCATGCGCGAAAGCGATATCCTAGCAATTGTTTCATAATTTAAAAAAGACATGGCAAAAAAAATTCAATTTGACGTAGAAGCGCGCGACGGACTAAAGCGCGGTGTAGATGCACTTGCAGATGCAGTTAAAGTAACCCTTGGTCCAAAAGGACGTAATGTAATTATTGGAAAATCGTTTGGTGGACCACAAGTCACCAAAGATGGCGTAAGTGTTGCTAAAGAAATAGAACTTGAAGATGCGCTTGAAAACATGGGTGCCCAAATGGTAAAAGAAGTTGCTTCTAAAACCAATGACCTTGCCGGAGATGGAACAACTACTGCTACCATTTTGGCACAAGCCATTGTTAAAGAAGGTCTCAAAAATGTGGCTGCTGGTGCAAATCCCATGGATCTAAAGCGCGGTATTGACAAAGCTGTAGAAGCTATTGTTGCAAACCTAGATGTGCAAGCTGTTGAAATAGGGAATTCTTCTGAAAAAATCAAACAAGTAGCTTCTATCTCAGCTAACAACGATGAAGCTATTGGGGAACTTATTACTGCTGCTTTTGAAAAAGTTGGTAAAGAAGGTGTCATTACTGTTGAAGAAGCAAAAGGTACTGATACTACTGTTGATATAGTTGAAGGGATGCAATTCGACCGCGGCTATATTTCTCCTTATTTTGTTACCAACTCAGACAAAATGGAAGCGGATACGGAATCGCCATATATTTTGATATATGACAAGAAGGTTTCAACAATGAAAGATTTACTCCCAGTACTTGAGCCTGTTGCGCAAAGTGGCAAGCCATTAGTGGTTATTGCAGAAGATGTTGACGGCGAAGCACTTGCCACCTTAGTAGTAAACAAACTTCGTGGATCACTTAAAATTGCTGCTGTAAAAGCACCCGGTTTTGGTGACAGAAGAAAAGCCATGTTAGAAGACATTGCTATTCTGACTGGAGGAACGGTAATTTCTGAAGACCGTGGATTTACGCTTGAAAATGCTACCATTGACATGTTAGGTACCGCAGAAAAAGTAACCATCGATAAAGACAACACAACTGTAGTAAACGGTGCTGGTAATTCCGATGATATTAAGGCCCGCGTGAATCAAATCAAATCACAAATTGAAGCGTCTACTTCTGATTACGACAAGGAAAAACTTCAAGAAAGACTCGCTAAACTTTCGGGCGGTGTTGCCGTGTTGTATGTAGGTGCAGCCTCTGAAGTGGAAATGAAAGAAAAGAAAGACCGTGTAGATGATGCACTTCACGCCACACGTGCTGCTGTGGAAGAAGGTATTGTTTCTGGTGGTGGTGTTGCACTACTACAAGCCTTACCAAGTTTGGCTAAGCTGAATAGTGAAAATGCTGATGAACAAACAGGTGTTCAGATTGTAGCACGTGCTATTGAATCTCCACTTAGAACAATTGTTGCCAACGCAGGTGGTGAAGGTTCCGTGGTAGTTGCAAAGGTTATTGAAGGAGACAAAAACTTTGGTTATGATGCCAAAACAGACACCTACGGTAATATGCAAGAAAAAGGAATTATTGACCCTAAGAAAGTAACTAGAATTGCGCTTGAAAACGCAGCCTCTGTTGCGGGTATGATTCTCACAACTGAATGCGCTTTGGTGGACATTAAAGAAGATGCTCCGCCTGCAATGCCTCCAATGGGCGGAGGTGGAATGCCCGGCATGATGTAATAATAAAAATAACTGCCCCGCTTTGGGGCAGTTTTTGTATGTATTCCTCATTACTAAAACATATTGAATTATTTCTAAAAGAAACGCAATCAACACAAGTTGCTTTGAATTGGGTTTGCGCAGAAATTCATCAAAAACTCCCAAACTATGATTGGGTGGGTTTTTACTTTCATCATCCACAAAAAAAAGAACTTCACCTAAGGGCATTTGCAGGAAATCCAACCGATCATACCGTAATTCCATTTGGGAAAGGTATCTGTGGGCAAGTAGCCTTAAGCAATCAAAACTTTGTGATAGATGATGTGTCTAAACAAGACAATTACATTACGTGTAGCATTGAAGTGAAATCTGAAATTGTAATCCCTCTATTTGTAAATTCTAAAAATGTGGGGCAAATAGATATTGACTCCAATACACCATCAGCCTTTGATGAAAAAGACGAGGCTTTTTTAGAAAAAGTCAACGCTCTCGTTTCTACATTTTTATTGCGCACTAACGAGCCGTTTTAGTGATAGAAAATTGCTACTTTTGCGTTTTCTAATTTTTTCTACATGCAAGACGCCATACAAGCCAAGTCTGCCCTTATTTCCGTATTTAATAAAGATGGGCTTGCGCCTATCGTAAAAAAAATGCACGAGCTGGGCATTACCCTTTATTCTACTGGTGGAACGGCATCCTTTATTGAAGAACAAAACATTCCCGTTAAGCAAGTAGAAAATTTAACCTCATACCCTTCTATTTTGGGAGGACGCGTAAAAACACTACATCCAAAAGTTTTTGGTGGTATTCTTAATCGAAGAGATCATAAATCCGATCAAGAAGAGCTTGCCACATATGAAATTCCCCACCTAGATATTGTATTGGTGGATTTATACCCCTTTGAAGATACCGTTCGTTCTAGTGCCAGTGAAGCAGAAATTATTGAAAAGATTGATATCGGTGGAATTTCGCTTATACGTGCCGCTGCTAAAAACTATCGTGACGTATTATGTATCTCATCTATTCGTGATTACGCTGATTTTTTTACACTTTTAGACAGCAAAAATGGAAATTCTGACCTTAGTGACAGAAAGAAGTTTGCTGCCAATGCATTTCAGGTGTCGTCGCACTACGATACGCATATTTTTTCGTTTTTTAGTGATGATTCAGATTCACTTAAAATTAGTTACAAAGAGGGATCAACATTGCGATATGGGGAAAACCCGCACCAAAAAGGTCAATTTTTTGGAGACTTTGGCGAAGTGTTTACCAAGCACAGCGGCAAAGAATTGTCATACAACAACCTTTTGGATGTTGATGCGGCAGTACAACTCATGGCAGAGTTTCAAAACGATGCACCAACTTTTGCCATTCTAAAACACAACAACGCTTGTGGTTTGGCAACACGCAACTCGCTTTCACAAGCATACTTGGATGCGTTGGCAGGCGACCCCGTTTCTGCATTTGGAGGTGTACTAATAGCAAATACCACCATTGATCTTGATACTGCAGGTCATATCCACGGCTTATTTTGCGAAGTTGTTATTGCGCCCGGCTTTAATTCAGATGCGCTAGATCTTCTCAAACAGAAAAAAAATAGGATTTTATTGCAATTGAATCAATATCCACAGCCTAAAAAACTAGTACGCACCTGTCTAAACGGACACTTGGTACAAGAACGTGATGCCATAACGGACAATGCTGATATGTTACAAACGGCAACCAACAGAAAAGCGACTTTACAAGAAGAAGGGGATTTACTGTTTGCTTCAAAAATTGCGAAGCATACCAAGTCAAATACCATTGTACTGGCAAAAAATGGACAATTGATCTCTTCAGGAACAGGACAAACTTCCCGTGTTGATGCGTTAAAGCAATCAATTGAAAAAGCGACTCAATTTAAGTTTAACCTCGACGGGGCGGTTATGGCAAGTGACGCCTTTTTTCCATTTCCAGACTGTGTGGAAATTGCCCACAAGGCAGGTATTACAGCGGTAATCCAACCGGGTGGCTCAATAAAAGATCAATTGAGTATTGATTATTGTAACGCAAATAACGTTGCAATGGTTATGACAGGTGTGCGGCATTTTAAACATTAATTCGTATTATTACATACAATATTTGCTCCCATGGGATTTTTTGACTTTTTAACTGAAAACATTGCAATTGACTTAGGTACTGCAAACACGCTCATCATCCACAATGATAAGGTTGTCGTAGATAGTCCCTCTATTGTTGCGATGGATAGAACAAACAATAAAATAATTGCTGTTGGTCAGGAAGCAAATCAAATGCAAGGTAAAACGCACGAAAACATCAAAACCATTCGACCCCTTAAGGATGGAGTTATAGCCGATTTTAATGCCTCAGAGCAAATGATAAGTATGTTCATTAAGAACATTCCTTCGCTCAAAAAACGGTTTTTTACTCCCTCTCTTCGTATGGTTATATGTATTCCTTCTGGGATTACAGAAGTTGAGATGCGCGCAGTACGCGAATCGGCAGAACGCGTAAACGGAAAAGAAGTTTATCTCATTCATGAGCCTATGGCTGCTGCTATTGGTATTGGGGTTGATATCATGCAACCCAAAGGAAATATGATTATTGATATTGGGGGTGGTACCACAGAAATTGCTGTTATTGCGTTGTCTGGAATTGTGTGTGACAAATCGGTAAAAATTGCTGGAGATGTCTTTACCAACGACATCATTTATTACATGCGTACCCAACACAATTTATATATTGGTGAGCGTACTGCTGAACGGGTGAAAATTGCCATTGGTTCTGCCACAGAGGAGCTAGAAAACCCACCAGAAGACATGTCGGTTCAAGGGCGTGATTTACTCACCGGGAAGCCAAAAGAAATCATGATTTCGTACCGCGAAATTCATAAAGCTTTAGATAAATCCATTATCCGTATTGAAGACTCCGTAATGGAAACCTTATCTCAAACCCCACCAGAGCTTGCAGCTGACATTTACAATACAGGTGTTTACTTGGCTGGTGGCGGTTCTATGCTCAGAGGTCTTGACAAGCGCTTATCCCAAAAAACAGAACTTCCCATATTTATTGCCGAAGATCCGCTTAGAGCTGTAGTACGCGGAACGGGTACTGCACTTAAAAATATTGAACGCTATAAGTCTGTTTTGGTAAAATAGCTAGCTCATGCAAAAACTACTGAACAGCATACTGCGAAACAGAACGCTTTTGTTGTTCCTCTTGTTATTTTGTCTATCGCTTCAATTTATCGTTAAAAATCATGACTATCAACAGAGTTCTTTTATAGCATTCAATAACGATCTATCATCCTCTTTTTTTAAAGTACGTCATAAATTCACGTCTTATATAAAACGCCAAAAACACAATGAGCAATTGGTAGCTGAAAACCAGTTTCTACTCTCTCAACTTATCACAAAAAACAATCAAATTTTTTTATTAGACTCAATCCCCTTTGACGTAATACCAGCCGAAGTAATACGAAACAGTATTCAGTTGAAGCACAATTACATAACACTTAATAAAGGAGAAAAAGATGGTGTGAAAAAAGAGATGGGCGTTATAACAGCAACTGGTGTTGTTGGAATAGTAAATAACCGTAATGCACAAACAAGTGGTGTGATTTCATTACTCAATAAATCGTTACGTGTAAATGCCAAAATCAAAAAAAGCAATCATTTTGGAAGTTTGTATTGGAATGGCGAATCCCCTAACACCATGGTGCTTTCTGATGTTCCGTTGGCGGCAAAAGTTACGATTGGAGATACCATTGTTACAGGAGGCATGTCCGCTATTTTTCCCGCCGAAATTCCTTTAGGGGTTATTTCAGCTACTGAAGTTCCTATTAATGACAACTACTACAACCTCCGTGTTTCGTTGTTTCAAGACATGACCAATATAAGCCAAGTTTATTTGGTTCATTTTCCTTCAGCAGGCATAATAAAAGAAATGATAAACGACAATGAATAAATTACCAAAATTGATTTTATGGTTTTTGATATTGCTGTTTATACAGGCATTTATTTTTGACCCCATATTGTTAGGAATCCCTTATGTGCCATTTGTTTATGTGTTGTTGCTTATATTTTTGCCAAATAATTGGCCTTCATGGGTAGTTCTGTTGGTCGGGTTTTTTATTGGATTTTGTGTTGATTTTATCTTTTTTTCTGGAGGAATTCACACTGCTGCGTGCACAATGATAGCTTTTTCAAGACCATTATTAATCAGAGCTGTGTTTAGTGAAACCATGGCGCCTGAAAACTTACGAGTTGACCAAGAGTCTTTCCGTAGTTTGCTGCGGTATACCACGCTGGTCGTTTTAGTACATCACTTTGTTGTTTTTGTTTTTGTGGTAGGAAACATGAGTCGTATTGGATGGTTCCTAAATGCTTGGCTTACAAACAGCCTGCTTACCATTTTGGGAGTTGCTTTTATTCTGCTATTAACGCAAAATTCAAGGCGATGAGAACACGTTTTTTTCCCATTCTTGTTGGCTCATTTGGTATCATATTGTTGATAAGATTGTTTTCGTTACAAATCTTATCAGATGAATATGGCGATTTATCGTTAAAGAATTCAGTATTAAAGCAATATGTGTATCCGGAACGTGGATATATTTTTGATCGAAATGGAAAACTATTGGTTTCCAACCAACCTATGTACGACCTTATGGTGGTGCCTAATAACCTAAAAGCATTCGACACTTTAGACCTTTGTAGGATGCTCAAACTTTCAAAACAAGAATTGGGTTTTAAAATTGCCAAAGCAAAAAGCTATTCGTTGCGTGCTCCCTCTGTTTTATTGGGACAAATTTCAAAGCAAGACTATGCAACATTGCAAGAAAAAATGTGGAAGTTTCCTGGGATGTATATTCAGCGTAAATCGGTACGGGCTTATCAAACAGACGTTGCGTCTAATATATTGGGCTATATCAGCGAGGTGAATTACTTTGATATGGAAACCAATCCGTATTACAAACGAGGTGAGCTTATTGGCAGGCAGGGCATTGAAAAAACTTATGAGAAAATACTTCGTGGAAAAAAGGGCGTTACCTACTTACAACGCGATAAATTCAATCGAGTTATTGGTTCGTATAAAGATGGGGTGTTTGACACCCTTCCGGTTCCAGCACAAGATATTACGCTTTCTATAGATATTGATTTGCAAGAATATGGCACTAAACTTTTAGCTAACAAACGCGGTGGAATTTTGGCCATTGAACCTAATTCAGGTGAAATTTTAATGAGCGTTAGTACACCCACTTATGCGCCAAATTTGCTTGTTGGCAGAGAACGTTCTGAAAATTTCAAGGTCTTAAAACAAGATACGCTCAACCGCTATTTGTTTGATCGCTCGCTACAAGGGCAGTACCCGCCAGGCTCACCTTTTAAGGTCCTTAATGCACTAATTGCACTTGAAGAGGGTGTCATAACTCCAAAAGCTACTTTTAACTGTTACAGCGGTCATTTTTATGCACGAGGTCAGTTTATGGAATGTAAGTGCAAACCTGGAACAGTAAACAACCTCGATCGCGGAATTCACAATTCTTGTAATACCTATTTTTCGAATGTCTACAGGAGGATAATTGATAAAGATAATAATGCGGCAGAGGGCATTAACACATGGCAGCGTCACCTTAGCAGTTTCGGACTTGGGAATTATTTGGGCTACGATCACCCTGTAGGGCAATCGGGGTATGTACCTAATGCAAATTTTTATAATTTGTGGTATCCCAATCAGCGTTGGCGTGGTGCAACTACAGTTTCTAATGCCATTGGGCAAGGTGAAATCTTGATGACCCCTATTCAATTGGCAAATGTAGCTGCTACGATCGCTAACCGTGGTTTTTTCTATACGCCACATTTTGTAAAAGGAATTCAAGGCGATTTTATTACTCCAGGATTTAAAGCAAAGCGACATACTACTATTGCAAACGAACACTTTAAACCTGTGGTTGAAGGGATGGCAAACGTGGTGAAAAAAGGTACTGCGCGCATAGCAGCTGTTCGAGGAATTGAAGTATGTGGGAAAACGGGAACTATTGAAAACTTTACTAAAATCAACGGGGTCAGAACACAACTCACAGACCATTCCATGTTTATTGCATTTGCTCCAAAAGAAAATCCTAAAATTGCCATTGCTGTAATTGTTGAAAATGGTTATTGGGGCGGTCGTTGGGCTGCGCCAATTGCAAGTTTAGTTATAGAAAAATACATTAAAGGCAATGTCAAACGCACATGGCTTGAAAAACGCATGATGGAAGGCAGTTTGGAGGCAGAATACGCCAAAGTAACAAGCAACAAACCCTTTAATATAAATGAATAAGCTTACGCGTTTTGACTGGTATAGTTTAATACTATATATTATTTTGGTCGTAATTGGACTAGTAAATATTTATTCCACTATGTACAATTCCAGCGACAATTCTATTGCGCTTGGTTTTATCCAAAAACAGGTAATCTCTTTTGGATTAGGTATTGTTCTGATTTGTATCATACAATTTTTTGACACAAGATTTTTTGAACGCTACGCAAGTATTATATACCTCATTTCCATTGCAAGCTTAATAGGACTTTGGTTCTTTGGAACTGAAGTGTCTGGAGCACGCTCTTGGTATGGGATTGGTGGCTTTAGTTTACAGCCATCCGAGTTCGCCAAAGTTGCCGTTGCATTAGCCCTTGCCAAATTTTTAGGAGATTTTAATACTCAAATTAAAAGAACAAAAGACTATCTCGGGGCGTTTTTAATTATGGGGATTCCTGCAATACTGACCCTCTTACAACCAGATCCGGGAACGGCACTTGTACTACTTGGCTTTTTTTTAGTGCTACACTCAGAAGGCTTGCCTTCGTTCTTCTTTACCATTTTAATTAGTCTTTTTGTTTTATTCATTTCAACATTATTACTGGGGATGTATTGGGTAATGTTTGCCATAATGCTTTTAGTAACATTAAACATTGCATTTCAGTTCAAAAGAAAGCGTAAAAAAGTTGTTTTTTCTGCTGTAATTACATCGCTTCTTTTTTGTGGATTCACGTACTCTGTATCCTATATTTTTGAACATATTTTTGAACAGCGCCACCGGGACCGTTTTAATATTTTGCTTGGAAAAGAAGTAGATACACAAGGAATTGGATATAATATCAATCAATCACAAATTGCTATTGGTTCAGGCCGATTTTCGGGAAAAGGATTTTTAGAAGGTACACAAACAAAAGGCGGGTTTGTTCCCGAACAACAAACCGATTATATTTTTACCACTATTGGTGAAGAATGGGGCTTTGTTGGCTCTGCTTTTGTGTTACTGCTTTTTGTGGCGTTAATCTTGCGAATTGTTCGAGTTGCTTACAAGCAAAAAACAACATTTGCAAGGGTCTATTGCCTCGGTTTTGCCTGTACGTTATTTATTCACGTTGCCATTAACCTAGGCATGGTAGCTGGACTCATTCCTACAATTGGTATTCCCCTGGCATTAATGAGTTACGGAGGTTCTAGCCTGTTGGCGTTTAGTATTTTCTTGGGTATTTACCTGCGCATTGTCTATCAACGTATGGATTAACTTTGTTGTAAAGCCAAAGGCTTAGATGGAATAAAATTAAGCTCTAAATCTTCTAAAATATGTACGGCTTCTTCTAAGTACATGTCTTTGTTGAGGGCTTTTTTCCAACGTTTACGTTTTTCAAGTAATATGGTGTCTGATTTCATTTTTATACGTTCATAAGGCAAAGAAGAAAATGAAAATGGATTGGAATAATCATCTAACGCTTCAAACTTTTCTACAACCATTTCGTCTTTTTTGATTTCGGATGAAAAAGTAGTGTAGTTTAATGAAAATACAGATTTATCTTGCTGTTGCTTAATCCATTTAGCATTGTTATCTATCAACTGAAAAAGTTTATTTGTTGCAATTCGATTACTGCTTTTTTGAATCACGTCTTGATAGTTTCTATAGCCATTCCATTTAGAAAAAGAAGCCGAAGTAATTTGGTCCCAAACGAGAGGATTCTCCTCATCTTTCTCACCAATATCTACATAAGCGTACTGGTCTGGAGCAATCACATCACTTTTCACTCCCTCTAGTTGAGTGGATTTTCCGGTTATGCGATAAAACTTCTCGGTAGTATATTTCAATGCGCCTAAATCTCCGTAAGTACTTTTTGACACAAACCTGTTCAATTCCAGTATATTTTGCACTGTTCCCTTTCCAAAGGTTTGTTTACTTCCCAACACAACAGCACGCTCATAATCCTGCATAGCAGCAGCCAAAATTTCAGACGCAGATGCAGAAAGCTCGTTTACCATTAGCACAAGGGGCCCTTGCCAAAGTGTTTTTCCATCTCTATCTTTAAGGACCTTACTTTTTTCAGATGTAGATTTTACTTGAACAACAGGTCCTTCATCGATAAAAAATCCTGCCATATCAACTACCGTTTGTAACGAACCGCCACCATTATTCCGTAAGTCAATAACCAATCCTTGAACGCCTTGATTTTTTAATCTGATAATTTCCTCTTGCATGTCTTTGGCAGCGTTTCGCTCTTTGTAGTCTTTGAAGTCAACATAAAATTTGGGTAGGTGTATAAGCCCATATTTACGACCGGCTTTTTCAATAAGCGTCGATTTTAAATAAGACTCCTCCATTACAACCGTGTCACGCTTAATCGGAATTTCCGTTACGGTACCATCAACTTTTTTAATCGTTAAATAAACCGTTGTTTCAGCAGGACCTTTAATAAGTTTAATGGCATCGTCTAAACGCATAGACTGCACGTCAACTGGATCGCCTTTTTCTTGGCGTACCATCATAATTTGATCTCCAACATCAATAGATTGGTCACGCCACAGTGGACCACCTGAAATAACCTCAACGATTTTTATAGCCTGATTTCGCTTGGTTAATCGGGCACCAATTCCCTCATACTTCCCAGACATGGAGGCGTCAAATCTATCTTTATCAACAGGAGCAAAGTAAACCGAGTGCGGATCAAACTGCGAAACAAATGCATTTAAGTACGTCCCAAACCAGTCCTCTTCCCGAACCTCCTCCATAAGTGAGAAGTAATTTTCTAAGTTTTCGCGGGTGATTTCACGAGCCTCTACTTCCAATTCGTCAAATGATTTTGGTTTATACGATTTATCCTTTTTCGCTCTTTTTTCTTCCTCTTCAAGTTTACTATGTACGATATTCAAAGTGGAAAACTTGAGTTGTTTACGCCATTTTTCAGTTCGTTTCCGTAATGTTAGCGGATAATCTTGTTCTTCATAATCTAAATCAATTTCTTCCTTTTTAGCATAGTCAAAAGGCTTTTCCAATAGCTCGGAGTAAAATAGTTTTGCCTCGCCCCTACGCTGAAGGTAACGTGAATATGCTAGATCAAAAAAGTCGGTATTTAAACTTCGAAATTCATCATCAAGCACATATTTATAACGCTCAAACTGAATAATATCTTTCTTTAAAAAATACCGCTTCTGTCCGTCAAGTGTTTCCAAAAAAGAAGCGTGAAGGTCTTCAGACAGGTCGTTATTAATAATTTTTGGCGAAAAATGACCACGCTGCATAAAATATGTGATAAGTTCCATAAGCAACTTATCTTTTGACGCATTTGTGGAAAAATCGTGATTTACTGGAGTGCTATAACGTGTCCAGGCAACAAGCAATATAGCAACTAAAATTAGGGGAATAAATATCTTCTTTCTCATATGTGAACTTCGTAGCAAATTTAAATGTACTGCTTTTTGTTAACTTTTGGATAATTCTTCTATAATCATGCAAAAATAAACGAAAATGACGTAACCATTATGTACTTTTAACTTTCAATTAACAAAAATGATAAAGCCGCTTATTTTAGTCACCAATGATGATGGCATCAGTGCTCCGGGATTGCGAAACTTAATAAAAGTTATGAATACATTTGGCGATGTGGTTGTGGTTGCTCCAGATAGTCCGCAATCGGGAATGGGACACGCCATCACCATAAACAACACGTTACGCTGTAGTAAAGTAACTATCGACAACGGTCCGCAAACCGAGTACGCTTGTTCGGGAACACCTGCAGATTGCGTTAAAATGGGCGTTCATGAAATTCTAAAACGCAAACCCGATTTGTGTGTTTCAGGGATCAATCACGGCTCCAACTCATCCATTAATGTGATCTATTCTGGTACAATGAGTGCTGCCGTAGAGGCTGGAATAGAAGGCATTCCAGCTATTGGGTTTTCATACTTAGACTATGCATGGAACGCAGATTTTGGTCAAGTCACATCCTTTGTAAAGCGTATTGCTGAATCGGCACTTACGAATGGAATTCCTGAGGGCGTGATATTAAATGTTAACCTGCCAAAACTTCTTGAAAAAGACATCAAAGGAATTCGCATTTGCCGTCAGGCCATGGCCTATTGGGTAGAAGAATTTGACAAACGCAACGACCCAACTGGAAAAGAATATTATTGGCTTACAGGGAAGTTTATCAACGAAGACAAAGGTGAAGACACGGACGAATGGGCACTCGAAAATGGTTATGTGAGTGTGGTACCCGTGCACTTTGACATGACAGCGCATCACAGCATCCAAAAACTAAACACATGGGACTTCTAACACCCGCTTCTCGTTGGGGCCTGCTTATTGGTATTGGTTTACCAACCTTTTTTTTGGGTATCATAATGCTCATTTTTGACGCACAAGGAAAAGAAATTCAACAAACAACACTTGCTGGAATTGCTGCCATTAGCGCAATACCAAACTTATTATTCTTTTTTTGGGCATTACGAAAAAATAAAGACACTACCGCTTACGGCATACTTTTGGGTTGCATCTTATGGGCTTTGTTTACCTTTGGCATAAAGTTTTTTGAATGAAATATTACGTCATAGCAGGTGAAGCATCAGGCGATTTGCACGGCGCAAATATGTTAAAGGCGTTGCGGCAACAAAACCCCAATGTGACTGTTAGAGCATGGGGAGGTGACCGTATGCAGGCCGAAGGCGCAACCCTTGTTAAACACTACCGTGATTTGGCATTTATGGGGTTTTGGGAGGTTGCTAAAAACCTACGTACAATTCTCAATAATATCAAACTTTGTAAAGATGATATTGCGGCATTCAATCCCGACGCATTGATTTTAATCGACTACCCTGGGTTTAATTTACGTATTGCCGAGTGGGCAAAAACACAGCAAATTCCAGTACACTATTACATTAGTCCACAAGTATGGGCGTGGAAAGAAAATAGAGTAAAACTGATGGCGCGTGTCATTGACTACTTATATGTGATTTTGCCCTTTGAAAAGGCTTTTTTTGAAAAGAAGCACCACGTTCCTGTTGACTTTGTTGGACATCCGCTCTTAGACGAAGTTTCGCACTTTGATGCAGGCTCGGATGCCGAATTCAGAAAAGAAAATAATATTCCTGCTGAAAAACCCATAATTGCATTACTTCCTGGAAGCAGGGCACAAGAAGTGAAAAAAATACTTGACGTGATGGTAGCAACTACAAAACAATTTCCAGATTATTGTTTTGTTGTGGCTGCAGCACCACAACTAAGCGATTCGCTTTTTGAGGGGTTACCCATATATGTTGTTAGAGGAAATACCTATGCGTTATTGGCTCATGCAAAAGCGGCACTGGTTACTAGCGGAACAGCAACTTTGGAAACAGCACTTTTTGAAGTGCCACAAGTGGTATGTTATAAGACTAGTACCATGAGCTATGCCATTGGAAAACAATTGGTTAAATTACCTTTTATCTCGCTAGTAAATTTAATTTTAGATAAAGACGCGGTGCCTGAACGGATCCAAGCCAGTTGCAACCCAAAGCAATTGACATCAGATTTAACTGAAATTTTATCTGGAACAAAGCGACAAGCCCAACTTGACGCGTATAAAATTTTAAAGGAAAAATTAGGCGGAAGCGGCGCAAGTGCTGCAGTTGCTCAACTTATTTTAGAAAGAACTCGTGCGTAATATAATTCTTATTGCCCTTGCTATAAACCTTGTGGGCTGTGGTAGCTTTAGAAAAGGAACTAAAATGAAACCCCGTGACGGCGTGGTGTATTACGCCAAAGGCTATATAGGAACGCCTTATGCATATGGCGGAAATACCAAAGGCGGTATCGATTGCTCTGGGCTTATTTACAATGCCTTTAGGCAACAGGGGGTCCGAGTACCCAGAACAGTTCATGAGCTTCGAAAAAAAGGCAAACGCATTTCTGTTGATAGAGCCAAAAAAGGAGATATTATCTTTTTTAGAACAAGCCGTAAACGAAAACTCACCCACGCAGGCATTGTGGTAAGTACACGAGGCGGGGTTCCGCAATTTATTCACGCATCATCATCAAAAGGCGTTATGATTTCTTCGTTAGATTCTAGCTATTGGAAAAAGGCGTACGCCCAGACAAGAAGGCTACTAAAAAAATAATTTTTGTACTTTGAGCCATGCCTCATCCAAGTACACCTATAGCTGTTGTTGCACTTTCGTTTAGTTTAGGAATTCTATTGCGCGAAACTGGTTTTCAGCCTTCTTTTTTGATGATATTAGCAAGTGTAACGCTACTGGCTTTCTGCCACTTTAAACACTGGTATAATCTTTTTTTGCTTGCTGCAGGTGGGTGTTT
>CATAMV010000113.1 GCA_949487855.1 Bacteroidota bacterium | reverse complement strand
TTGGTCCTGAACGGAAAAGTCCACCTTTCGCTGGGTTATTTCCGATGTAATCATAGAACGCAAGTTTTTCAGGAATTGCTGACCATGCATCTGAAAGTGAAGCACCACCAGAAACACTCTTCTGTACACGCTTTTCAATTTCTTGTTGGAAGAATCCTTGATCCCACTGGTAACGTGTTGGACCAAAAAGTTCAATTGGTGTTGCAGCACATCCGTACCACATAGTTCCACCTACAACAAATGCTGCCCAGAATACAGCTGCAATACTACTTGAAAGTACTGTTTCTACGTTACCCATACGTAACGCCTTATAAAGACGTTGTGGTGGACGAACACTAAGGTGGAAAAGTCCAGCACAAATTCCAACGATTCCCGCTGCAATATGGTGTGATGCAATACCACCTGGGTTGTAAGGATCAAATCCTTCTGCTCCCCATGATGGTGCAACTGGCTCAACACCTCCAGTAAGTCCGTATGGATCAGATACCCAAATACCAGGACCGTAAAGACCTGTTACGTGGAAAGCTCCGAAACCAAAACAAAGTACCCCTGAAAGGAAAAGGTGAATTCCAAAAATCTTTGGAAGGTCTAATGCTGGCTGTTGTGTTCGTGGATCACGGAAAAGTTCAAGATCCCAGAATACCCAGTGCCAAATAGCAGCAAGGAAACAAAGTCCTGAAAGAATAATGTGCGATGCCGCTACTCCTTCATAACTCCAAAGTCCAGGATTGCTTACGCTTTCTCCACTAATGCTCCATCCACCCCATGAGTTTGTAACTCCAAGGCGAGTCATGAAAGGAAGTACAAACATCCCTTGACGCCACATTGGGTTAAGAACTGGATCTGATGGATCAAAAATTGCTAATTCGTATAAAGCCATTGAACCAGCCCAACCAGCTACAAGTGCAGTGTGCATAAGGTGCACTGCAATTAAACGACCCGGGTCATTTAATACAACCGTGTGTACACGGTACCATGGTAATCCCATAAGCTACCTCTTTTAATATTCTAATATCAGTTATAATTGACTTTCTATACAACAGTATAGCATAAGTTTGAAAAGGATCCAAAACAGAAGAGATATTTTTTCAAGTAATTTTTTAATTGGGGCTAAACGGACTCGAACCGCTGACATCTTCGGTGTAAACGAAGCGCTCTACCAACTGAGCTATAGCCCCTTCTTTTATTATATACAGTATACACGATAAGATCCTTTTTATGCAACTGGTTAAATGCCCCAAAACAAAGAATTGGGGCAATCAAGGCAAAATGAATTAGCCTTGACGTTGTTTGTGTTTTGGATTTACACAAATTACCATTACTCGCCCATGACGTCGGATTACGCGACATTTAGGACACATTTTTTTTACAGATGAACGAACTTTCATAACAGGCCTCATTTGAATTCAATTATTGAGTTTGAAACGCCACACACGTCAAAAGACGTGGAAGATCACATCATTCTCCGGGCGAACGACGGGGATCGAACCCGCGAGTGATGGAGTCACAGTCCATTGCCTTACCACTTGGCTACGCCCGCCAGACACTTGTATATGAGGATATCAAATCTCCGAGACTCTGTCTATACACTTTCAGAGAATTTTCTATTTTTAGCGGGTAACGTGATTCGAACACGCAACGTCCAACTTGGAAGGATGGCACTCTACCATTGAGTTATACCCGCTTATTTATATCATATCAAAAGATATGGATTTGTCTAGAGCTTCTAAAAATTTTTCTTACACTACATTCCCAAAATGCATTGGAATACAGGAAACATAAATAAGCCGAATTCTGTTTACGTGGTTATTTATCTGGAAATTTCATATTTGAAATTTTCTAGCAAGTACATTATCTCAAGAAATGTGATCAAGATAATTTACCTTTTGCTCTCCATAAGGGTCTACCAAAATTTATTTTTACAAATAAACCATTATTACACCTCCACTCCTTTGTAAAAAGAAGCAAGTTTAATTTCTGTGGCACTTTCCTCCCATTTCTGTACGTGAACTTATCACGTTATGGTACATTCTCGTGAGAGTTCGGACTTTCCTCAAGATAGTTATCTTGCAACCACTTTATGTTTCGACTGTCATATCCAGATGCAATTTTGTTAACTGGAATGTAAATGTACTGGCGGGAACAGGATTTGAACCTGTGACCTTAAGATTATGAGCCTTACAAGCTACCAGACTGCTCTATCCCGCTATATGATTAGTATAGCGGAATTTATGCATTTTTTCAGGAAAACCCTAAGACAGAAAAATCAAACATTATCGACGAAGACCTCCTTTCCCCATAAGAGTTTCACGAGCTGATCGCGTTGGGAAGTTCACACCTTCTTCAGTCGCAAGATCATCCCCTAGCCACCAACGACGTGTTGTATTTGGTGCACGTAATTCGAGAATATCAGAGTCTACCCAACGGTCGTGTGTTGCAGGTAATGGGTCATTCGCTAAGAATCGTGTATTTAAAGCGATTGGATCTAAAAACCAAACATTTTTATTTTGCACATCATTTCGACGCGCCACATCTGTTTCATTGGCTTCTTGAATTCCAGCTGAAATTTCAGGCACATTAGGTGCGTGTACAACTGGATAGTCCCATGGGAAACTTACTTCTTGTGGTAAATCTTGGAGTTTTACAATTGAAAAGTCCATAAATTCACCTCCACGGTGAACCATTTCGTAAGTCTGGTTAAAGAAGCCAGTGGCTTGTACATCTGGATTAGTCTTAAGAGTCTTTAAGTCTTGTACAACTTCTTCAGTAATACCCATATCATCTTTTGCAAGTTTTTCGGCATCAAAATCATAATCAAATTCATAATCAATATTAAATGGAAGATGTGGGCGCGCTTCATTATACTGTGTAGCATATTGCATACGAAGAATATCATCCATTTGAAAACGAATTGCCGTTAATTGCTCCAGCAAACTTGCTTTCATGTCTTCGTGTGTATCCCAATCCGGTTTAAACATGAAACGAAGTTTTGGATGGTGAAGCCACTTATTTAAATACGTATCTAAACCACGTTCTTCATAATATTCTACTTCAAGTTCTTTTCGCTCATTTGAAATTTCATTACGTTCAAGTCGCTCATTTAACGAATTATATTTATAAACGATATTCCACGGACTTGTTTCATCTAATGGAAGTTTTGGATCCGTTTCAAATACTCGATTTAAATTTGCTTTACTTTGAAGTTTCCAAACTTTTACCGTACCGTTCTCAACTTCTGAATCCGCATCATCTGTGGCTTCTTCAGAAGATTCAATCCAATGTAAATCACGCTTGGGCATAATGCCTTTTGCAGGTGTTGCACCAAACATTGTATCAACATAATATGTTGTAAAAGAATCTGGGAACAATTGAAAAAGTTGAAGGAAAAGGACAAACAGTGTTGCAATACTTAAAATTTGCACATTTCGGAGTCGAATTGCGAAAAAATCAAGTGATGGTTCTGTAAAGTTAAGCATGCGTTCAATTGACCATGCTCCAAATGCTTTTTGTCCAAGTGGAGATAAACATGTAATATACACAAGCCCAACCGAGAGACTTGTATATAAAAGAATAAATCCACCAAGATAAGCAAAATTATTTTCTGGAAGTGTTGTAAGAAGGGAATCCCCAAACATAAGCCCATTCGGATTACAAAGTGCAAAAAACACTCCTGTTAAAAGATAGAGGCCTGCTTCTTTACGACTTGTAAGTTGTGTTGGAAGTTCACAAGGTTTCCAACAAAGAAACATTGCATTTACGACTGCAATCATACCGCAAAGCATAAGTGCTGGTTCAAGATAATACCAAATCCAAAGAAGTTCTGTGCTACCAAAAAAAGCGACAAGTAAAAGACCTACTTGTCCAAGGAAAAGACCAGCAAAAGTTAAAAGACCTTTTGCTTGTCCTTCAAATACATAACGTTTGAGTCCAATAAACCATGGAGTAAGTGGTGTAATTCCATAGAGTGCTCCATGGAGTAGCCCTAAGCTGAAAGAATTTTGCATAGTTTGTTATTTGCTGTCCTTATGTTTGATATACGTTGATATTTCACTTGTGGTTAAGATAGACATACCGAACGATAGAGATTGCAAAATCTACTTTTTGCGTTTGTTTTTATTATACAGTAACACGTCTCATTTCGTCAGTCTATATCTTATATTTTCATGGAATGTCCATGTTTTGTTGGTTGTAGGTTTTATCCTACAACCATGGTTTGTTATTCTTTTGTTTCTGTTGAATTTCCAAAACCTTGTACATTTTCGTTTAATACTCCCGCAACTGGTGAAGGCGGGTAATAAAATCCTTTTGCGTTACGTGTTGTTAACGACTTACCTAATGATAAAGCATTACGTGCTGCATCAATTGCTTTGCGTTGCCAATGAGACTTACGCATTGCGGATTTTGCTCGTGACATTCGTCGTTTTGGTACTGCCATAAAAGTATGTGTGTAGATAAAAACTATAATTCTATTATAGGGACCTTTTTATGCTTTGTCTAGAAACTTTTATTTGATAAGATATTTATTTAGTATCGAGGCATTTAATTGCCGTTTATTAGATATATAGTATATAATTATTTCTTTTTTTTATGCCAATTGGAGTACCAAAAGTTGCTTACCGTTTACCAGGTGAAGCAGTCCCACAATGGGTTGATTTATATAATCGTTTATACCGTGAACGTGTATTATTCCTTGGTTCTGCGCTTGATGATGAGCTTGCAAACCAATTAAATGGTATTATGCTTTATTTAAGTGCAGAAGATTCAAACCGACGTTTATTTCTTTACATTAACTCTCCTGGAGGATCTGTAACAGCTGGTCTTTCAGTGTTTGATATTATGAATTATGTAGATGCGTCTGTAACAACTATTGGTATTGGATTTGCTGCATCTATGGCTTCTTTTATTTTAGCAGGTGGAGAGCGTGGAAGTCGTATTGCATTACCACATTGTCGAATCATGGTTCACCAACCACAAGGTGGTATGGAAGGACAAGCTTCTGAAATTGTTCTTGAAAAAGAAGAGATTATTCGTTTACGTAAATTAATCGGTCGACTTTATGTAGATTTAACAGGACAATCTGCTGCAACAGTTGCACGTGATCTTGATCGTGATAAATATCTTTCTGCACGTGAAGCACGTGAGTATGGGCTTGTTGACCTTGTTGCATCAAATGATAACAATAATGTTTAATATTTAAATAATTTAGGTGGTAGTTTATTTTATCACCTAAATTATTCTTCAAAATAATGTCTATAGACTTATATATGGGTTACGGGCCTAAATAGGCCCGTAGATCTAAATCTTTATTTCAAGATTATCCACCAAATACTGGTGCACCACCTGCTGAGTTTTTCCACATTGTGTGTGCCTCAATACGTGCGCGTTCGCGGTCAAACGTAAGTTGGTTTTCAATATAGATTTTACGAGATTCAGCTTTTTCCATACCAGT
>CATAMV010000112.1 GCA_949487855.1 Bacteroidota bacterium | reverse complement strand
TTAAATCGATTTTGAAAACATCGGGAGATAAATACAAAAACACCCATAGCCATGAGTAGTAAATTAGTACATGCCGTTTATGACGATGATGATACGCTTTTACATGCTGTAAAAGATGTAAAAAAAGCGGATTATCGTATCGAAGAGGTTTTCACACCATTTCCTGTACACGGGCTTGATCATGCCATGGGGTTAGCAGGTACGCGTATTGCCATTATGGCTTTTATGTACGGTATCTTAGGATTTGCTGTTGCCATTACCATGATTAACTATATCATGATTGAGGATTGGCCTCAAAATATCGGTGGAAAGCCAAGCTTTTCCTTTTTGGAAAATTTACCTGCTTTTGTCCCTGTAATATTTGAAATGACTGTGTTTTTTGCGGCACACCTTATGGTGATTACATTCTATTTGCGAAGCCGATTGTGGCCGTTCAAAAAAGCAGAAAACCCAATGCCAGAAACGACAGACGACAAATTTTTGATGCAAGTAGCCCTTGATGGTGACGAGAATAAGTTAATGAGTCTGTTAAAAAAATCAGGCGCGATAGATGTTAGTATTCACGAAACCGAACACGCATGAAAAATTTAATTCTTTTGTTTGTATTGAGTTCGCTATTGTTGGTGTCATGTTTTGATGCATCAAAACCCAACTACCAATACTTCCCTAACATGTACGAATCTGTAGGGTATAAAACCTATGCAGAGTCTACAGCTTTTAGAAATGGTATTGAAGCACAATTACCTGCTCCGGGTTCTGTTGCTCGCGGCTGGGCTCCCTATGATTTTCCCGACACCAATGACGGTTATGAGGATGCAAAAGCCAACCTTGTTTCTCCGCTTGAGCAAACAGATGCGCACCGTGCCGAGGGGAAAGAACTCTACGGTATTTATTGTGCTGTTTGCCATGGCTCTAAAGGAGATGGTCAAGGTATTTTGATGACACGCGAAAAGTTTTTAGGAATTCCAAGTTATGCCGACAGGGATATCACAGGAGGAAGTATTTACCATGTATTGATGTATGGTAAAAATGCGATGGGATCGCACGCTGGGCAGGTGAATGCTACCGAGCGCTGGCAAATTGCCCAACATGTATTGTATTTACGTAACGAATTGACAAAATAATTGGCCATGTACACCTTTGCTCAACGACTAAAAATTACTGCCTTTGTTCTTATGGGGCTTGGCTTTATTGGGTTAGCTATTGGTTTTGCTAGTGCACCTTCTTCGGTGGCTGAGGCACAGGCCATGGTTGCCGATACGCACGGCGGTCACGGCGATGCACACGGAGGCGAACATAACACACATGACGCTCACGCTGTGGACAGCCATAAAGAAAAAAAGCATCACGACGCACATGCCGCAACAGATGCTCACGACGGACATCACGGGGATAAGCATGCAGATGATACACATGCCGAAGACGCACATGCAGATGATCACCACGGCGAACATTTGCTACACCAATTACAAAACAAGCCTTGGGCGGCGCTTTATGTTGCAGCTTTCTTTTTCTTTATGATTTCATTGGGAGCACTCTTGTTTTATGCCATTCAACGCGCTGCACAAGCAGGTTGGCCTATTTTACTTTTCCGCGTAATGGAAGGAATTACAGCCTACTTGGTACCTGGCTCTATTATCATTTATGTGTTTTTAGTACTTACAGGACTTCACGCCAACCACCTTTTTGTATGGATGGATGCTGAAACCGTAGCAAACGATGAAATTATTCAAGGAAAAGTGGGGTATTTAAATGTACCTTTCTTCTTAATACGTGCAGCTATTTACCTTTTGGGATGGAATGCATATCGTTATTTTTCTAGAAAATTTTCATTGGCACAAGACGCTGCAACTGCTGGGGATATTAGCAATCACAAAAAAAACTTCCGTATTTCAGCTGTGTTCTTGGTATTCTTCTTTGTAACCGAATCCATGATGTCTTGGGATTGGATCATGTCATTAGACCCACACTGGTTTAGTACATTGTTTGGTTGGTATGTTCTGGCGAGTATGTTGGTTACTGCTGTTACGGTTATTGCGTTAGTTACCATTTACCTAAAATCAAAAGGGTATTTACCTAAAGTAAACGACAGTCACTTGCATGATTTGGCAAAGTTTATGTTTGGGCTTAGCGTATTTTGGACCTATTTGTGGTTTTCACAATTTATGCTGATTTGGTACTCCAACATTCCAGAGGAAGTAACGTATTTTCTTACACGAATTGACGATTATAACCTGCCGTTTTTTGGTATGGTTGTGATGAATTTTGTTTTTCCACTGCTTATTTTAATGAGTAGCGATTATAAACGCTCCAATTGGATTATCGTAATGGCAGGTATTGTTATTGTACTTGGACATTACATTGACATCTTCAATATGATTATGCCTGCTACTGTTGGTGACCAATGGTTTATCGGTTGGGCGGAAATAGGTGGATTCCTGTTTTTTGCTGGACTGTTTATCTATGTGGTTTTCCGTGCGCTTACCAAAGTGCCGTTAGAAGCAAGCGGTGATCCGTATGTTGGAGAGAGTGAACTATTTGTATATTAATAGAACAAGTAAATGACTGCAGTTATTCTTTTCGCGATTTTGGTTTTAGTAGGTGTTGCCATATGGCAAATTACCAAGATTTTTGAGCTTTCACAGTTTCGTCAAACCAAAGACGATTCTCAAGTTGCTAACGACCAAGACAACCACCGTAACGGACAGTTAATGTTCGCTTTTTTGGTATTCATTTATTTGATTACCATATATTCATTTTGGGCGTTTGGCGATGTATTACTTCCCGATGCGGCTTCAGAACACGGACAAGACATTGACCGTTTGATGTGGATTTCATTTGCGCTTATCTTTTTTGTGCAAACCATTACACAAGCACTATTGCATTATTTCTCTTGGAAATACCGTGGACGCAAAGGACAAAAAGCATTATTCTACGCGGACAATGATAAACTCGAATTTATTTGGACAATAATCCCAGTGATTACACTGGCAGGGCTCATTATGTACGGATTGTTCACATGGACGTCTATTATGAATATTGAAGAAAATGACGAGGCATTGGTCGTAGAGCTTTATGCACAACAATTTAACTGGAAGGCACGTTACGCAGGTGCTGATGGCGTTTTAGGCGATGCCAACGTACGTTTTCTACAAGATTACGACGGGCTTAATTTGGTTGGAATCGACGCTTCTGATCCAAATGGATTAGACGACGTTGTTGTGCAAGAATTGCACTTACCAAAAGGGCGTCAAATTATTTTTAAAATGCGTTCGCAGGACGTATTGCACTCGGCATATATGCCACACTTTAGAGCTCAGATGAACTGTGTTCCCGGCATGATTACCGAATTTTCATTTACGCCCACAACGACTACTGAAGAAATGCGCCAAACCCCCGATATGGCAGCTAAGGTTGAGAAAATCAATAAAATACGATATGAGAATAGTAAAGCTTTAATCGCCGACGGAGATGTAGCACTTGATGCGTATCAATTTGATTATTTATTACTTTGCAATAAAATTTGTGGTGCATCGCATTACAACATGCAAATGAAAATTGTAGTAGAAGAAGAAAGAGATTTTAACAAATGGCTGGCTCAGCAAACCACTTTTGCGCAGACCATCCAACAGTAAAAAGATAACTATGGGAGCAGATCACGCACATCACAAAGAAACGTTTATAACAAAGTACATTTTTAGTCAAGACCATAAGATGATTGCGAAGCAATATCTTATTACGGGTTTGATAATGGGTATTATTGGGATTGCTATGTCACTTTTGTTTCGTTTGCAATTGGCATGGCCAGAAAAATCGTTCTGGGTTTTTGAAACTTTTTTAGGAAAATGGGCACCAGAAGGCGTAATGGATCCAAATGTCTATTTAGCTTTGGTAACCATTCACGGAACACTCATGGTGTTTTTTGTTCTTACTGCCGGACTAAGTGGTACGTTTAGTAACTTACTTATTCCATTGCAGATAGGTGCACGTGATATGGCATCTGGCTTGTTAAACATGATTTCGTATTGGTTGTTTTTCCTTTCATCAGTTATCATGATTGCTTCGCTTTTTGTGGAGTCAGGACCCGCTGCTGCAGGTTGGACAATTTATCCTCCCCTTAGTGCACTACCACAAGCACAACCTGGTTCTGGACTTGGAATGACACTTTGGTTGGTATCTATGGCTATTTTTATTGCTTCATCACTACTTGGATCGTTGAATTATATCGTAACGGTTATCAATTTGCGTACCAAGGGAATGTCTATGACACGACTTCCACTTACGATTTGGGCGTTCTTCGTAACGGCAATTATTGGTGTGGTTTCATTCCCTGTACTGCTTTCAGCGGCATTGATGCTCATTATGGATAGAAGTTTTGGAACATCATTCTTCTTATCAGATATTTTTATTCAAGGCGAGGTGCTTCACTACCAAGGCGGTTCACCCGTTCTATACGAACACTTATTTTGGTTTTTAGGCCATCCAGAAGTATATATCGTATTACTGCCTGCGTTGGGAATCACTTCTGAGGTATTAGCAACCAATGCGCGTAAGCCTATTTTCGGATACCGCGCCATGGTGGCATCTATTTTGGCCATTGCCTTTTTATCCACTATTGTTTGGGGGCACCATATGTTTATTTCGGGAATGAATCCATTTTTAGGTTCAGTATTTACGTTTACGACGCTATTGATTGCGATTCCATCTGCGGTAAAAGCATTTAATTACATAACCACGCTGTGGAAAGGTAACCTCCAAATGAATCCGGGAATGTTGTTCTCCATTGGGTTGGTTTCTACCTTTATTTCGGGTGGTTTAACAGGTATTATTTTAGGAGATAGTACCTTAGATATTAACGTACACGATACGTATTTTGTAGTGGCACACTTCCATTTAGTGATGGGAATTTCGGCACTCTACGGATTATTCGCGGGGGTTTATCATTGGTTCCCAAAGATGTTTGGTAGAATGATGAACAAAAATCTTGGATACGTACACTTTTGGGTAACAGCCATTTGTGCCTATGGCGTTTTCTTCCCCATGCACTTTATTGGTATGGCAGGATTACCGAGACGTTACTATTCAAATACAGCATTTCCATACTTTGACGACCTTGCTAACATCAACGTGATTATTACCATTTTCGCGCTTATTGCAGGGGCTGCACAGTTGGTGTTCCTTTATAACTTTATCGCAAGTATATTCTATGGTAAGAAAGCTGTTCAAAATCCATGGAAGTCGAACACACTAGAATGGACTACTCCTGTAGAACACATACATGGAAACTGGCCAGGTGAAATTCCTCATGTAGAACGTTGGGCTTATGACTATTCTAAGCCGGGACACGACGAGGATTTTATCCCACAAAATGTTCCTTTAGCCGAAGGCGAAGAAGAACTTCAACATTAAATCAAAGCCCCGTTAAGGGGCTTTTTTGTTTTCCGTATCTTTGGATAGATGAATGAACATCTAGATCCAACTGGAGAACAACTTAATCGCGAAGAGCATGATATTGACCGTGCTTTACGTCCGCTTTCGTTTGATGACTTTAGCGGACAGCCACAGGTCCTAGAAAACCTCGAGATTTTTGTCGCTGCTGCCAACCAGCGCGAAGAACCCCTTGACCACACGCTTTTGCACGGCCCTCCCGGGTTGGGTAAGACTACATTAGCGCATATTCTTGCGCATGAATTGGATGTCAATCTAAAACTTACCTCAGGGCCTGTATTAGATAAACCGGGTGACTTAGCAGGACTGCTCACAAATCTTCAACCCAGAGATGTATTGTTTATTGATGAAATACATCGACTAAGCCCCATTGTGGAAGAGTATTTGTATTCTGCCATGGAAGATTACCGCATTGATATTATGATTGAAACAGGACCCAATGCGCGTTCTGTTCAAATCGAATTAAGTCCGTTTACATTAATTGGCGCTACCACACGCTCGGGATTACTCACTGCACCCATGCGTGCGCGCTTTGGTATTAACAGTAGGTTAGAATATTATTCTACAGAAATATTGTCGGGAATTGTAAGCCGTAGCGCAGCCATCTTAAACATTCCTATTGAAGATAAGGCCGCTATTGAAATTGCCAGTAGAAGTCGTGGTACGCCACGGATTGCCAATGCGCTGTTACGCCGTGTACGAGATTTTGCACAAATCAAAGGGAATGGAACAATAGATTCGTCTATTACGCAAATTGGACTCAAAGCATTAAATGTTGATGTGAATGGATTAGACGAAATGGATAATAAAATCTTAACCACCTTGATAGACAAATTTAAGGGCGGTCCTGTAGGCATCAATACACTTGCTACTGCGGTTTCCGAAAATGGTGAAACGATTGAAGAAGTCTATGAGCCGTTTTTGATACAAGAAGGCTTTTTGGTGCGTACTCCTCGTGGCAGGGAAGTAACCGAAAAGGCATATCAACACCTAAACAGAACAATGCCGAATACGCAAAAAGGATTGTTTTGAACCTCGCTGAGCGTCATGCTGCTGTTGTAAAGCAAATTGCCGAACGCCTTGGGTTTATGGCCTGTGGGGTTTCTAAAGCTACTTTTTTGGAAGAAGAAGCACCTCGTTTAGAAACTTGGCTTTCCCAAAATCACCATGGTGAAATGGGCTATATGGCACGTAATTTTGACAAACGCTTAGACCCACGAAAGCTTGTGCCGGGTGCAAAAAGTGTGGTGTCGCTACTATACAATTATTTTCCAAACACATCACAAACGGATAAGGACGCACCAAAACTTGCACGCTATGCGTATGGTAAAGATTATCACCGTGTTATCAAGGACAAACTCTTCGAATTCATGCATGAAATTCAAACTGAAATTGGCGCTGTAGAGGGGCGTGTTTTTGTTGATTCTGCCCCTGTTTTAGAAAAAGCATGGGCTGCCAAAAGCGGTTTGGGCTGGGTTGGCAAAAACACCAATTTAATCCGAAAGCAAAACGGATCTTATTTTTTTATTGCAGAGCTTATCATCGACTTAGAGCTTACCCCTGATGGCGCCGTTACAGACCATTGCGGTTCATGCACAGCTTGCTTGGACGCTTGTCCCACGGACGCATTTGTAGCGCCTTACAAGTTAGATGCCAGTAAATGCATTTCGTATTTTACCATTGAGCTAAAAGATGCTATTCCAACTGAAGTAAAGGGGCAATTTGACAATTGGGCATTTGGTTGTGATATATGCCAAGAAGTTTGTCCCTGGAATCGGTTTGCTACACCCCATAATGAGCCACAGTTTGAGCCCAGCTCTGAACTGATGCAGCTCTCAAAAAATGACTGGAATGAAATTACAGAGGAGCTTTACAATAGGTTGTTTGAAGCCAGTGCTGTGGAGCGTACAAGTTTTGCAGGGATAAAACGCAATTTGGAGTTTTTAAAATAACAAGAATTCAATACCTTTCCCAATTCAAAAACATGACGTATGAGTCAAGAAAGCAAACGGCGAGAGGCATTGGTATATCACGCAAAGCCAAAACCGGGAAAGCTTGAAGTAAACCCAAGTAAGCCATATACAACCCAACGCGATTTATCTTTAGCCTATTCACCAGGCGTTGCTGAACCCTGTTTGGAGATAGAAAAAGCCACCGAAAACGTATATAAATACACCAACAAAGCCAATTTGGTTGCTGTAATTTCCAATGGAACTGCGGTACTTGGATTGGGCGATATAGGCCCTGAGGCGTCCAAACCCGTAATGGAAGGAAAAGGATTGCTGTTTAAAATTTTTGCTGGTATTGATGTTTTTGATATCGAAGTGAACACCAAAGATGTTGATGCATTTGTTGAAACGGTTAAAAATATTGCACCCACTTTTGGGGGTATAAATTTGGAGGATATCAAAGCGCCAGAGGCATTTGAGATTGAACGCCGCTTGGTAGAAGAACTCGACATTCCTGTCATGCACGACGACCAGCACGGAACGGCAATCATTTCTGGTGCGGCACTACTCAACGCTGTTGAGTTGACAAATAAAGAGATGAGCTCCATCAAAATGGTCATTAGTGGCGCTGGTGCAGCTGCGATTTCCTGTGCAAGGCTATATCGCGCTTTAGGCGTGTTGCCTCAAAATATGATGATGACCGATAGTAAAGGCATCATTAGAGCGGACAGAGAAAATTTGACTGCGCAAAAGAAAGAATTCGCCACTTCAATTGATGTGCATACACTTGAGGAAGCCTTACACAATGCCGATGTTTTTATAGGGTTATCTAAAGCAAATATCATGACAGCTCCCATGTTGAAGTCTATGGCTGCAACCCCCATAGTATTTGCAATGGCAAACCCAGACCCTGAAATTGATTACAACTTGGCCGTTTCCACGCGCAATGATATCATTATGGCAACAGGACGCTCTGATTTTCCCAATCAAGTGAACAATGTGCTTGGGTTTCCATTTATTTTTAGAGGGGCATTAGACGTTAGAGCTACAAAAATTAATGAAGCCATGAAAATGGCAGCTGTTAAAGCCTTGGCCGATTTAGCAAAAGAAACGGTCCCCGAACAAGTCAACATCGCTTATGGCACCACCAAACTTGCCTTTGGTGAGAACTACATCATTCCAAAACCGTTTGATCCACGACTTATCACTACTGTGCCCATGGCAGTAGCAAAAGCGGCTATGGAAAGTGGTGTAGCGCAGGCTCATATAAAAGATTGGAATCAATATCAAGAACAGTTACACCAGCGTACAGGGTCGGACAAAAAATTAGTTCGCTTGATCACAAGTCAAGCAAAGCGCAATATGCAACGTGTGGTATATGCAGAAGCAGATGAATTAGATGTGCTGAAGGCTGCACAGTTAGTCTATGAAGAAGGCATTGCACATCCTATTTTGTTGGGGAACAGAGAACTTATTTTGGAACTCATGGAAACTTTGGAGTTTGAAGCGGATATTTCCATTATTGACCCAAAGAATGACAATGTAAAAGAACAACGTGAAGCATATTCCGAGACCTATTGGAAACTACGTCAACGCAAAGGAGTGACTCTTTATGATGCACAAAGTAGAATGCGCGAACGCAATTACTTTGCCGCTATGATGGTACGTGAAGGAGATGCCGATGCCATGATTTCAGGTTACAGCCGAAGTTATCCAAATGTGCTCAAACCTGTATTGCATGTGATTGACAGGGCTGAGGGTGTAAACCGTGTTGCCACAACAAACTTGATGATTACCAATCGCGGGCCGTTGTTTTTGGCAGATACTTCTATCAACATAAATCCAAATGCAAAGGACTTGGCGAAAATTGCACAAATGACATCCTATACAGCCACGCTCTTTGGCATGCAACCCAAAGTAGCCATGCTTTCGTACTCTAATTTTGGCTCATCTAAAAATGAAGATGCCCAGAAAGTAAACGAGGCAGTTTCGTTGTTACACCGTTATGTTCCACATATCGATGTTGATGGACCTATTCAAGCTGATTTTGCACTTAATAAAACCATGCGAACGGTAAAATTCCCATTTTCAAAAATTGCAGGAAAAGAAGTAAACACACTTCTTTTTCCAGATTTGAATGCGGCGAATATTGCTTACAAATTAATAAAAGAACTAGACGACGCGCTTTCCATTGGTCCTATTATGATGGGTCTAAAACATGCGGTACACATATTGCAATTGGGAGCAAGTGTTGACGAAATTGTTCATATGACAGCGGTAGCTGCTGTAGATGCACATAACAAGAAATCATGATTACACAATTAAACGGAAGACTCGTAAGTAAAACCCCCACAACACTCGTTATTGATTGTGGAGGTGTTGGATATGAAGTACATATTTCGCTACATTCATTTGGGCAATTGCCCGAAGATGAACACATTCGCATTTACACGCATCATCAAGTGCGCGAGGACGCACAAACGCTATATGGCTTTATGGAGCAAGTAGAACGCAGTGTGTTCCGTTTGCTGCTCAGCGTAAGTGGCATAGGGGCTAATACTGCACGTACGATGCTTTCATCTATGACACCGCATGATGTGGTGCAGGCCATCCAATCCGACAATGTTCCTGCCATACAATCAATAAAAGGAATAGGCGCCAAAACGGCCCAACGCGTAATTGTTGATTTGAGAGATAAGGTTTCAGGATTATTAGATGGAGATGAAATTAACACAGTTTCAAACAATACACAACGAGACGAAGCGTTATCTGCATTGGGTGTATTAGGTTACCCACTAAAACAAACACAAAAAGTTGTAGATACTTTACTAAAAGCAGAGCCAAACATGCCCGTAGAACGAATCATCAAAAACGCGCTCAATAAACTCTAATGAACATCCAATTCTGTAACAAAGGCGGTTTATTTTGCGTGCTTATTTTAGCAATCACCACTTCGGTTTTTGGCCAAAATTCGACAACAAAAGACAGTTTACTGTTAGCGCCTAATTTGCAGCAAATTGCATTGAAGCAAAAACCAGCTTCATTTGCAACCTCCTACACCTATGACCCAAAACTTAATTTATACTTTTACAATGTAAAAGTGGGAGAAATTAATGCCGAGCAGCCTCTTGTACTTACACCAAGTGAATACCGTAAACGTGTAGTTGCAGAAAAAAGTCGTGATTACATCAGAAAAAAACAACAAGCACTTGCAGGTTTGGTTGATGACGAAGAAACACAAAATGATTTACTTCCAGACTATTATGTAAACTCTAAGTTTTTTGAATCCATTTTTGGGAGCAACGAAATTAATATTCGCCCACAGGGATCTGCAAGTATTGATTTGGGATTACGCTATCAAAAATCAGGTAATCCGAGTTTGTCTCCTAGAAACCAAAGTAGCTTGGGATTTGATTTTAATCAGCGCATTAACCTTAGCTTATCGGGAACTATTGGAACGCGTCTCAAAGTAAACGCCAATTACGACACACAATCTACATTTGACTTTCAGCGCGTTATTAAACTTGATTTTTTCCCAGAGGATTTAGTACCAAGTAGCGTTTCAAATACCATTAATAAGGGTAAAGACCTTGTAAATAAGGGAAAAAATACAATTGATAATGCTAGAAATTTAGCCGATCAAGGCATTAGCGGAAACGAGGATGGGATCCTTCAAAAATTAGAAGTGGGAAATGTGAATATGCCCATCAACAGTTCTCTAATTTCAGGAGCTCAGAGTTTGTTTGGAGTTAAAGCGCAACTCAAATTCGGTAATACAGATATTGCTGCCGTTATTTCGGAACAGCGTTCCCAAACCCAAACCATACAAACCAATGGCGAAGGTACGTTAGAGGAATTTTCGCTTTTTGCCCTTGATTACGAAGACAATCGCCACTTTTTCTTGGCTCAATATTTTAGAGACGTTTATGATCAATCGGTCAAAACATACCCTTACATCAATTCACCTATTCAAATTACAAGGTTGGAAGTTTGGATCACCAATCGTTCATCAAGTACTAATAATGTTAGAAACGTTTTGGCACTTCAAGATTTGGGAGAAACAAACCCTGATGCGGTGCTGTTGGATGATTTAACACCCAACTTTTTCAATACTGCTCCTGGTGCTTTTCCTGCGAATGACGCAAACAAACTTGACCCATTAGAAATTGGAGGTGCAGGGTTACTTACAACGGACATACGCGATATTGCAACGGCAAAAAATGGTTTTGGAGCTTTAAGTTCTAGTGTAAATGAAGGGCGTGATTATGCTGTTTTGGAAAGTGCCAGAAAATTAAATCCATCCGAATATAGGCTTCACGATCAATTGGGATATATTTCCTTAAATCAGCCCTTAAATAACGACGAAGTAATAGCGGTTGCGTTTCAGTACACCGTAAACGGTCAAGTATATCAAGTAGGCGAATTTTCTGCCGATGGTATTGCAGCAACCACAGTTAGCGGAACGGCTCAGGACGCTGTAGTAAACAACAATAGTTTGGTGCTGAAAATGTTAAAAAGCTCGGTGCTAGATGTGTCGCAGCCCGTTTTTGATTTGATGATGAAAAACATCTATAACATCGGTGCGTTTCAACTCGAGCAAGAAGATTTTATATTCAATATTTTATACACCGATCCTTCTCCAGCCAACTTTATCAGACCCGAAGACGCAGACGCATGGCCTGAAGGAACAGATGAACGTATTTTGCTTAATCTTTTTGGATTAGACAAACTGAATATATACCAAGACGCGCAAGCAGAGGGTGATGGATTTTTCGATTTTATTAGCGGCATTACCGTGTTGCCCGAACAAGGACAAATCATTTTCCCAAGTGTTGAACCGTTTGGAGCTTATCTTTTTGATTTGCTTAAACATAACAATTCAACTGAAATCTATTCCGACAGGAACAGCTATAACGAAAACCAGGACAAGTATGTCTTTAAAGAGATGTACGACATCACAAAGCAAGATGCAGCAGACTACCAACGCTACAATAAATTTGAATTAAAGGGACGTTATAAATCATCTGGTGGGGGACAAGGCATTGCACTTGGCGCATTTAATGTACCCCGTGGTTCTGTGCGTGTTACTGCTGGCGGCAGATTACTTCAAGAAGGATTAGATTACACTGTAAACTACCAACTTGGACGGGTTACTATATTGGATGAGGGAATCAAAAATTCAAACATTCCAATTGAAGTATCTACTGAAAGTAATACCTTATTTGGACAACAGAATAAACGCTTTATGGGCTTTACTGCCGAACATAAAGTTAATGATGATTTGATTGTAGGCGGAACGTACATGCGATTAAGTGAACGTCCGCTTACACAAAAAGCAAACTACGGCACAGAACCTGTAAACAACAGCATGTTTGGGCTTAGTGGAACGTTTTCAAAAGAGATCCCGTTTTTAACTCGAATGGTAAATAAACTACCACACATCGACACACAAGTGGCATCTAATGTTTCAATTCGAGCCGAAGCCGCATATTTGCAAGTGGGTACCCCAAAAAGTACTGAACTCAACAATGTAGCAACCTCATACATTGATGATTTTGAAGGCACCCAAACCAACCTTGATATCCGAGACACATACTCATGGTATTTGTCAAGTGTACCTGCTCCATCACAACAACTTCCCATTGCTGGCGCAACCGTAGGCGTTGATGATATCAGCTCAGGATACCAACGTGCAAAGCTCTCGTGGTACAATATTGATCCACTATTTTATTCTAATAGACGCCCAAGTGGTATTTCTGTCGATGATCTTTCTACCCCAGCTACACGCCGAATTTTTATTGATGAAATTTTTCCTCAACAAGATGTAGTTCAAGGACAATCCACAGTGCAATATACTTTTGACTTGGCATACTATCCCGCCGAGCGCGGACCTTATAACAATGCATCCAGTTTTGGTGCAAATCCAGATAAAAACTGGGCAGGGATCACACGTGCTATGACCACAACAGACTTTAGCCAAGCGAACGTTGAGTATGTTGAATTTTGGTTACTCGACACTTTTTCTGAACAAACAAGTACATCAAACGATTTGGGTGAATTGGTATTTCATTTAGGGAATATCTCGGAAGATGTTTTAAAAGATGGACGTAAACTATACGAAAACGGATTGCCAGCTGCTGGACAAAATACAGCAACTAACAACACCTCGTGGGGGACGGTTCCTGCAACGCAATCGCTAGTATATGCTTTTGATGCTGATGGACAAAATCGTGTATTGCAAGATGTAGGACTAGACGGACTTACAGATGATGAGGAACGCCTCATTTACACCAATGGACCTGCAGAAGATCCTGCAGGGGATAACTACACCTATTTTGCACAAGGCAGTGGTTCTGTTCTTGACCGCTACAAAAATTATAATGGTACAGAAGGCAATTCACCACTGGAAGTTACCGAACAATTCCGTGGGTCATATACCACTCCTGATGCTGAAGACCTGAACCAGGACAATACCATGAATACCATAGACCGGTATTTTCAGTATCGCATTCCGATTGGTAAAAACATGCAAGTAGGGGCACATCCATTTTTAGTTGACGTGCGTGAAAATGACAACATTGAACTTCCAAATGGTCAAGTGACATCATCTCGGTGGTTGCAGTTTCGTGTTCCTGTAGTGCCACAGTATTACGATAATCCTAGATACAGTGATCGTTTTGAAGCCATTAACGGCATGAACGATTTGCGCTCGATTCGCTTTATGCGAATGATGGTTACAGGTTTTAATAATCCAACCGTTTTCCGTTTTGGTACATTAGATTTGGTTCGCGCCGATTGGACACGGGTGGTAAATCCGCTCAATGTTGATGAAATTCCACATCCAAACACACAGCTTGAAGTGAGTGCTGTTAACATTTTGGAAAACGAAACACGAACGCCAATTCGCTACAAACTTCCGCCAGGTATTGTACGTGAAACTTTAAATAGTTACAATAATCTTATTCGTGAAAATGAACAATCGCTATCCTTACGTGTAAAAGATTTGGCACCAGAAGACGCTGAAGGAGTGTACAAGCATTTGGACTTGGACATGCGCCAATACAAAAGACTCCGCATGTTCTTGCACGCCGAGTCGATATCGGGTGAAAACCCGCTTCCTGGTGAAGGGGCACAAGACGATCTTGATGAACGTTTGGTGGCGTTTATTAGGTTGGGTACAGATGTTACAGAGAACTACTATCAAATAGAAATTCCACTAAAACCTACGGCTTACACGGAAGGTGTTTCCAATAACTTGAGTGCTGAAGAAGTATGGCAAACAGTAAGTAACGAGATAGACCTTCCAATAGAATTATTGACTCAACTGAAAGCAAAATCCATTTCAAATCGTAACATCAAGGGGGCAACATATTTTGACGAGGAATTAAATCCAATAAATGAGTTTGATCCTTCTTCAAGCTTGCCTGGAGATAAAAAATACAAATTGGCCATTCGTGGAAATCCGTCTTTGGGTGCCATACGTACCTTAGTTGTAGGGGTGAAAAACCCAAACACCACCGCAGGGAAAAACTTGAGCGGAGAGGTTTGGTATAACGAACTTCGTTTATCGGAAATTGATTCTCGTGGTGGATGGGCAGCTGTGGGTACTATGGATGCCAACCTTGCAGACTTTGCCAACGTTACCGTAAATGGAGCTATTTCAACTGTAGGATTTGGTGCTATTGACCAATCACCAAATTTACGAAGCCAGGACGACACACGTTCCTACGGCGTAACCACAAGTGTCAATGCAGGAATGTTATTTCCTAAAAAATGGGGGCTGGTTTTACCTGTAAGCTACAGCTATAATCAAGAAGTGATTACCCCAAAATACGATCCGTACTACAGAGATATTGAACTTCAAGACCGTTTAGACACCGCTACTCGTGAATCGCAGCGTGACTCTATTCGGGAGCAAGCGATTAGCGTTTCCAAACTTAAAAGTATTAACCTCATTGGGGTGCGAAAGCAGCGTAGTGCCGAGGCAAAACAAAACTTTTTTGATATTGAGAATTTAGATTTTTCGTATTCTTATAACGAGGAAAAACGCAACGATTTTGAGATTGAAGATTACGCGTTTCAAAATGTGCGATTGGGTGCAGGCTACAATTATTCGTTTCAGCCACTTTCCATAAAGCCATTGGGCAAAGTACAAGCGATATCGACAAAAAAATATTTGCGTTGGCTTTCAGAACTTAATCTAAATCTTTTACCAAGCTCGGTGACATTGGGGGCCAATATCAACCGAACGTTTCAAAGTCAACGCTTTAGGCAGGTGTATTTAGAAGGAATTGATGCGTCTAATCAAATTGCATTGCCCGACTTACAACAGCGCAACTATTTGTTTGATTGGCTTTTTACCGTAAACCACAATTTGACCAACTCCCTTCGGTTGGATTTTTCTGCATCAAGCCGAAATATTGTACGGAACTACATGCAAGATGGCCCCTCCGGATCAACACAAGTGAATACGGAACTCGACATCTGGGACGGCCTTTGGGATATGGGACAAATGGATCGATTTGACCAATCCATTGGCGCAACATATCAAATTCCATTTAGTCTTTTCCCAGTGCTTTCGTTCTTAGACGGCACCTATTCTTATACAGGGAATTTTAATTGGCAACGTGGCTCCTCATCACTGGCAAACGTTGTTGATCAAAACAACAATGCGCTAGGTATTGTGCATACCATACAAAATGCCAACACAATTCAGTGGAACGGTTCTGCCAATATGCAGGCACTTTACAACAGTATTGGCTTAAGGAAAAACACCAAAACATCAGCTAAGAAGAAACCAGAAGTCCGGCTTAAAAATACATTGGTGGGTGTCCTTACGGCATTGCGTAGAATTCAGTTTACATACAGTGAAAATAATGGAACAGTACTTCCAGGTTACACGCAAAATATTGGGTTTTTAGGAACATCAAATCCTGGATTTGAATTTGCCATGGGACGTCAAAACGACATTCGCTTTGAGGCTGCTAAACGTGGTTGGTTGACCGAATTCCCAAACTTTAATCAAGCCTATACAACCGTGCACAACACCGATATGAGCTATAACGGCGAAATTGGTTTGTTACAAGGATTACAACTCGACCTTACTGGAAATCGAAGTCTGTCTGAAAACTTTTCTGAGAATTTTAGTGTGGTTAATGGAACGTACAATGCGCTTTCCCCACGAATTTTTGGAAATTTTGAAATTTCAACCATTATGTTGAAAACGGCATTTAGCGGAAGTGGGTTGGAATCGCAAGCCTTTGAAGATTTAAAGGCGAATCGTATAACCATTGCGCAACGCTTAGCAACGGCCCGTGGTATAGCGCCAGGAGATGTAGATGATGACGGCTTTCCTAGAGGATTTGGAAAAACAAACCAAGCGGTGCTAATTCCTGCATTTTTGGCATCCTACATTGGTACGGATCCCAACAGCGTAAGTATGAGTGCTAAACGCTCGTTTCCATTGCCCAATTGGAATTTGCAATACACAGGACTTATGCGTTTAAAATCATTTAAAAAACGCTTTAACCGATTTGCTATTTCGCATGGCTATCGCGCCAGCCATACGCTGAATGCTTTTACCACAAACTTAGAATATCAACCCAACGCAACCGACCAGTCAGGCAATTTGATGAACAAAATTTTATATACCAATGTGAATTTGGTAGAGCAATTTAATCCGCTTTTTAAGTTAGATTTTGAACTGAAAAGTAGTTTGCAACTTTCTGCAGAGGTGCGTAAAGACCGTGCACTATCGTTGTCATTAGATAATAATTTATTGACCGAAACTTCTGGCGATGAATTTATTGTTGGGATGGGTTATCGAATCAAGGATGTGAAGTTTAAAACCAATATCGCAGGAAAATCAACCAAATTGCGAGGTGACATTAACATCAAAGGAGATTTATCGATACGCGACAATATCACTCTGATACGAAACTTGGATGTGCTAAGCGATCAAGTGACTGCGGGCCAACGTTTATGGTCGTTGAAAATTTCGGCAGATTATGCGCTGTCGCGCAATTTTACGGCACTGTTTTTTTATGATCATGCATTTTCGAAATTCGCGATTTCTACAGCCTTCCCGCAAACCAACATTCGATCTGGAATAACCTTGCGCTATAATTTTGGAAATTAGCAGGTTTTTATACTACATTTAGCCAAAATTCGGATATGAAAATTCCACAAGATTTAAAATATACGCAAGACCACGAATGGGTGCGTATTGAAGGGGACGAAGCAACTGTTGGCATTACTGATTTCGCGCAGAGTGAGTTGGGTGATATTGTATATGTAGAAGTTGAGACAGAAGGTGAAACACTAGCAAGGGAAGCCGTTTTTGGAACGGTTGAAGCTGTAAAAACAGTTTCAGATTTGTTTGTACCGCTTTCGGGAGAAATTGTAGCATTTAACGACCAACTGGAAGATACGCCAGAGCTTGTAAATGATGATCCATATGGCGAAGGTTGGATTGTTAAGATAAAACTAAGCGACCTTTCCGAAATTGCAGCCTTACTTTCAGACGAAGGCTATCAAGCGGTCATTTCTTGATTTGAAGCACATCCTATAAATTTATTTAAATTTAACCACTAAAATTATTATTTTAGCCCGTAGCTAAACAAATCAAATGCAATCAAAGAAAAATCCTAATGCTGATTTAAGAAAAAACAGCAGCTTATACTTTGCCATTGGCCTATGTGTCGTGTTGTTTATTGCTTGGCAAAGTATTGAGTGGAAAACGTATGACAAATCCATGTTTGGTTATGAAGCCTTAGACGTGGAACAAGACGATGATGAGCTTGTGCCTTTGACCGAACAAATCAAAACACCGCCACCGCCACCGCCACCTCCAGCACCTGAAATTATTGAAGTGGTAGAGGACGAAGAGGAAGTGGAGGAAACCGTGATTGAATCTACTGAAACGACTCAAGAAGAAATTATTGAAGAAGTAGAAGTAATGGAAGAAGAATTGGACGTTGATGTTCCTTTTGCCATTATTGAAGATGTACCACTATTTCCTGGTTGTGAACGCGTAAGAAAATCTGAGCGTAGAAAGTGTTTCCAAGAAAAAATTCAGCGACACATTGCCAAAAATTTCCGCTATCCAGAAATCGCCCAAGAAATGGGTATTCAAGGAAGGGTATATGTACAATTTATTATTTCCAAAGATGGTTCTATTACAGGTATTCGCACCCGTGGACCAGACAAAAACTTAGAAAAGGAAGCAAATCGAATTATTTCGAAACTTCCTAAAATGACTCCGGGAAAACAACGTGGACGACCCGTTCGAGTACCTTTTAGTATTCCCATTACCTTCCGTTTACAATAACATAAGTCCGACAGTCGTCGGGCTTTTTTTTTGGCAGAATTTTTGTATGTTTGGTTTAACAAATCTTAAACACTTATGCAATGGAATCCAAAAAAAGCCCAAAAGCAGACCTGACCAAAAACAGTACATTTTATTTCGCCATAGGCCTTTGCCTTATGCTTTTTATCTCTTGGAGACTCGTGGAATGGAAAACCTACGATAAAACTACCATAGATATTGGCATTCTTGACATACAAGATGATGACGATGAGGAAGTGCCGTTAACCGAACAACTAAAAACCCCACCGCCACCGCCACCGCCACCTGCCCCTCAAATTATACAAGTTGTAGAAGATGAAGAGGAAGTTGAGGAAACAGTAATTAAATCTACGGAAACTTCACAGGAAGAGGTAATTGAAGATGTTGAAGTGCTGGAAGAAGAGGTTGACGTGGATGTTCCCTTTGCCATTATTGAAGATGTACCGCTATTTCCTGGCTGTGAAAATGTAAAAAAATCGGAGCGTAGAAAGTGTTTTCAAGACAAGGTTCAACGTCATATCGCAAAAAATTTCCGTTACCCAGAAATAGCGCAAGAAATGGGGATTCAAGGGCGTGTGTATGTACAGTTTGTAATTGCCAAAGATGGCTCCATTACAAGTATTCGTACCCGTGGACCAGACAAAAACTTAGAAAAGGAAGCAAACCGCATCATTTCAAAGCTGCCTAAAATGACACCCGGAAAACAACGCGGGCGTGCTGTTCGTGTGCCCTTTAGTATTCCCATTAATTTTCGTTTGCAGTAGGCTTCCTGCATAAGTGTTTGTTTTGAGCTATTAACATTGCGTAACCTGCTTTTGTACAGTATCTTTGCATTCTAAATGTAGAATTGCAATATGCTTGCAGACACCCAAAAATCGCCTACGCTTTCGCTTCTCATCTCAGATTTGCTGTTGCTTACCAAAGCACGGCTAACGCTAAGTGTGGTATTTTCTTCATTGGCAGGCTATTTATTGGCAGTGCCATCGCCAAGTATGTGGCATATTTTACTGCTTTCTGTTGGAGGATATGGTTTGGCAGGTGCTTCAAATGCGTTTAACCAAATCATAGAAAAAGAAATTGATGCCAAAATGTTACGCACGCAAAACCGTCCTATTCCTGCGGGAAGAATGTCGGTTCAAGTGGCTTTTGGAATTGCACTTACACTGCTTATTGTGGGCCTTGCCATTTTGTATTCGCTTAATCCCAAAACCGCCATGTTTGGTGCCATTTCGGTATTTCTTTATACCTGCGCTTACACGCCACTCAAAACTGTAACGCCACTATCAGTCTTTGTTGGAGCTATTCCAGGAGCCATTCCTTTTATGTTAGGTTGGGTTTCTGCAACGGGGAGTTTTGGCTTAGAATCAGGTATTTTGTTTATGATACAGTTTTTTTGGCAGTTTCCCCATTTTTGGGCCATTGGCTGGATGATGCACAACGATTATCAAAAAGCAGGAATTAATATGTTGCCTACCGGAAAACCAGGCAATGCTACTGCTTTACAAATTATTTTTTACACTCTTTGGACAATTTTAATTTCCATTGTTCCTGTATTTGGTTTTACGGGTGCCTTACAGCTTTCTGTTCTGGGGGCAGCTGCAATTGGAGTAGTTGGATTGATATTTTTATGGGCGGGCTTGCGCTTATATCGAAGCCATTCCGAAGCCAATGCAAGAAAATTAATGATTGTGAGTATTGTGTATATTACCGCAATACAGTGGATTTACGTACTAGATAAATTTTTATAGATGAGTTTTCACCCTTCCCTTTTAACGCCTCAGGCAAAAGCCAAAAGAATGATGCTTTGGTTTGCAATGATCAGCATGACCATGATGTTCGCAGGGCTTACAAGTGCCTATGTAGTAAGCAAGGCGCGTCCAGATTGGCTAACAGATTTTTCCCTTCCTGCGGCATTTCATTTTAGCACCTTAATTATTTTGATTAGCAGTTTGACATTTTGGATGGCGTTTAAAATGCTAAAGGCCAACAACACTAAAGGGGTGACAATATATACAGTTGCTACCTTAGTCTTGGCAATTGTATTTTCCATTAGTCAGTGGGTAGGTTTTAACAGCATTGTAGCGCAAGGATATTATTTTACAGGTGCCGAAAGTACTGTTACGACATCTTTTTTATATGTACTTGTCATCACACACTTTGCACACCTCATTGGAGGAATTGTAGTGCTTTTGGTGGTGCTTATACAACATTTAAAGGGCGTTTATCAGCGTAAACCTTTAGGTTTTGCGCTAGCACACACCTTTTGGCATTTTCTGGGTTTTTTATGGCTTTATTTATTTGTGTTCTTATTCTTTTTAAGATAAAGTTTAATATGTAATTTTGTATTCGATTTAACCAATATCCATTTATGGAAGCAACAACCAACCTAACTGAAAACCAAAACGTTTGGGGCGGAGGCAACAAACCCCTCAACGCATCATATGGTAAAATGATGATGTGGTTTTTCATTGTATCAGATGCACTAACCTTCTCAGGTTTTCTAGTCGCTTACGGCTTTTCTCGTTTTAAAAATATAGACTCTTGGCCCATTGCCGACGAGGTGTTTTATCACTTTCCCTTTTTGCACGGTATTGACGCACCCATGTATTACGTTGCATTGATGACCTTTATCCTTATATTCTCTTCAGTAACAATGGTAATGGCGGTAGATGCGGGACATAAAATGCAAAAAAATAAAGTAGCAGCATATATGTTACTTACCATTATTGGGGGTGCAGTGTTTGTGGGCTCTCAAGCTTGGGAGTGGAAAAACTTTATTAAAGGCGAATACGGCGCAGTAGAAACGCGTGGTGGACAAATTTTACAGTTTGTTTCTGCCGATTCTGGAGAGCGTATCGCACTTTCTTCTTTTGCTAGTACGCAAGCTTCTGAACGTGCACAGCATTCTGCCGATAATGGAATTTGGTATGCTGACGAAGCCACACTTCCCAC
>CATAMV010000111.1 GCA_949487855.1 Bacteroidota bacterium | reverse complement strand
GTTGTGTTTCCATGCATCAAAAGTACTAATAACGCAGCCAAACCTGTATTTTTACGTGTGGATTTTCCAATACGTAAAATTGTACACATTGATATGGATGCTTTTTTTGCATCTGTAGAGCAGTTGGACAACCCTGAACTGCGCGGCAAACCGATTGCTGTAGGTGGCGGTTCTGAACGTGGTGTTGTAGCAGCAGCAAGTTATGAAGCACGGCCGTTTGGGGTGCGAAGCGCCATGTCGGGAAGGCAAGCCAAAAAATTGTGCCCAGAGCTGATTTTTGTGTCGTCAAATGGCGCACGATACAAAGAGGTTTCCAATCAAGTTAGGGAGATTTTTTATGAATACACCGATTTGGTAGAGCCACTTTCGTTAGACGAAGCCTATTTGGACGTAACCCAAAATAAAAAGGGGATGGTATCAGCAACGCAAATAGCCGCTGATATTCGTGAAAAGATATTCGTTAAAACAAAGCTTACCGCATCGGCGGGTATATCCATCAATAAATTTTTGGCAAAAGTTGCGAGTGATTACAACAAGCCCAACGGACAAAAAACCATCCCTCCCGAAGAAGTACTTTCGTTTATGGAAGTGTTGGATGTTCGAAAATTCCATGGAATTGGAAAAGTAACCGCCGATAAAATGTACCGGTTAGGGATTTACACAGGCGCAGATTTAAAAAAGCGAACGCAAGAGGAATTGACGGAAACATTTGGTAAATCCGGAAGTTACTATTTCAACGTAGTGCGCGGTATCCACACCAGCGAAGTAAAACCTACACGCATTGCAAAATCGGTAGGCGCAGAGCGAACGTTCTCTAAAAATTTGTCGAGTGAAATTTTTATGGAAGCGCGTTTGGCAGAGATTGTCGCAGCACTACAAAAACGCATTGGAAAAAAGAAAGTGGCAGGAAAAACAATAACGCTTAAAATCAAATACTCCGATTTTGTCATCCAAACACGGAGCAAAACACTACCATTATATATTTCAGACGGGAGTCTTATTTTGGAAGAAGCCAAAAAATTATTGTATCAAGAGGAGCTACAAGATTCAGTTCGCCTATTGGGCGTTTCCCTTTCTAATTTTAAAAACGAAAAACAACAGCCGCCGCTTGAGGAACAGTTGCGCTTTGGGTTTTAAGCCATTGAAACGCGAAGTGTGTTCACCTTGCCTTGGTCAGCCACAGGCATGGCCACCAAATTGATAAGGTGGTCGCCATCAACAACATATCCTTTTTTCTTAGCAATTTGATTTACCTCTCTAACCGTACTGTCCGTGTCGCCATTGCCTTCATACAAATACCCTTTTACACCCCAAATGAGGTTGAGTTGTGCTAGAATTCTTTTGTTTGAAGTAAATACCAATATAGATGCGCTAGGGCGCCAAGCCGAAATTTGGAAAGCGGTGTATCCACTGTTTGTAAGTGTACAAATGGCTTTTGCTTCAATTTCGTTTGCCATGGTTGCGGCATGGTAACACACCGATTTTGTAACAAAACGATCGTTTTTGGTTTTGGGTGCTTTTAACGGAACTTGTACCAGGGGAGAGTTTTCTACAGCGACAACTATTTTACGCATGGTTTGAATCACTTCTACGGGATATTTTCCTACTGAAGTTTCACCGGAAAGCATCACGGCATCTGCACCATCCATAACCGAGTTGGCAACATCGTTAACTTCGGCACGCGTGGGGGTAAGCCCATCAATCATAGACTCCATCATTTGCGTAGCTACAATTACAGGGATCCGCGCAAGCTTTGCGTGCTGTACCAATTCTTTTTGTACCAGCGGCACCTCTTCTGCGGGAACTTCCACGCCTAGGTCACCACGAGCGACCATAAGGCCATTACTCGATTTTACAATCTCCTTGATGTTTACAAGCGCTTCGGGCTTTTCAATTTTTGAAATGATAGGAATATCATATTCACCATGTTTTTTAATGAGTTCCCTAAGGTCTTCTACGTCTTGTTTGTGACGCACAAACGATAAGGCAATCCAATCGACATTTTGCTTAATGGCAAAAACAGCATCTTCAACATCCTTTTTGGTTAAGGCAGGCAATGAAATGTTGGTGTTTGGAAGGTTTACGCCTTTTTTAGACTTCAACACTCCGCCTTGAATCACACGCGCCGTAACGTTTGTTTTTTTATCAGTATAAACCACTTCGAAAATAAGCTTTCCGTCATCCAAAAGGACACGCTCGCCAGGGCTTACATCTTTTGGAAACTGGCTGTAGTTCATATATATGGAATCCGCGGTGCCTTCAACTACCCTGTCTGTTGTAAAGCGCACTTCTTGTCCGGCTTCAACAAGGGTGTTGGGCGCCATTTTTCCAACGCGAAGTTTGGGCCCTTGAAGGTCGGCAAGTATGCCCACATGAAAGCCAAGCTCCACATTTAGTTCTCTTATAATTTGAATGCGTTCAAGCACATCTTCATAACCTGCATGTGAGAAATTGATGCGGAACACATTCACACCGTTTAGCATCATTTCTTTAATGACATCTCTTGTAGAAGACGCAGGGCCAAGTGTTGCTACAATTTTGGTTTTTTTAATTTTTCGCATTGTTAAAATGTCAGTTGTTTTTTAATTTTATTTAGTTTTTTTGGCAATCGATAGCACGAAATCACACGGCCAATAGTCGTCATTTTTTTAAGAACTGTATTTGATAAGTCATTTGCGCAAACTAACACGTCGGTTTGTTCCAACTCAGGAAAGAGTAAAAAGCGCTGTTCACTTTGTGCAAAAAGGCTGTTTTCAGACTCGGCTTGAGTTGTGTTAAATCGATTTTCAATGACACGCCAGGTTTGTTGCATAACCGAACAATTGTGTTCGTAAACAGCAAAGGTATGGTTTGCTTCATTTGGCACAAGATCTTTTTTAGTCCTAAAAAGAGACAGCCCAAGCAGCTTATTAAGCTCAAAAACAAACAAGTATGTAGGAAGCGCCGTGTGTACGCAAACAACATCTTGATCGTTTACTTCTGGTTCAAAGTTAAGCTTGTGTGTTACCATAGATTTTGGCTAAGATACGGTACTCTCAAAGAATTTAATTTAGCTTAAAACAATGATGTTGTTTTTTTAATGTTTGTTTTGAATAAACTTAATTTGATGTTGAAACTGAAAACAGGCTCGCTTTGACACTTTTTCAATCGCTTTTTTCTTGTTAGTTGCTCTTGCCGTTGCAATAACCTTATTGTCTAACCAGAGCTTGGCTTTGTAATACGTTGTTTTTTCGGCGCCGTTATCGCTAACAACCTCATATTTGTAGTGGAATCGGTTTTTTTGAAACCAATCTACCAAGAGACTTTTGTAGCTTAAAACCTTGTTTTGCAGTTTGATTAAGTTCACGTGTGGTGAAATCATAGATGCGTGTACAAACGTAGCGCACGCATCATAGCCGCAATCCAAATATACCGCGCCAACGATTGCTTCAAATAAATTTCCGTGTATGTCTGGGCCGTAGTTTTTTTCTGGAACATTAGATGACAAGTGCCGTATTAACCCTAACCTATCTCCAATTTGGTTTAGAAAATCACGACGCACAATTTTGGAGCGCATTAACGTCAGCGACCCTTCATTGTTTTGTGGAAGCTCTCGAAACAAATATGCCGCAACAATCGTGTTTAAAACAGCATCGCCTAAAAACTCTAGGCGCTCATAATTTATCTTTTTTCCATCCGCATCGGTTTCTTCCATAGAAGTGTGCGTAAACACACGCGTGTAAAGCGACAAATCTTTTGGAGAAATTCCGGTAATGCCTTTGACAATAGAGAACATAGGGTCTTGCTTTTTCGAGTAACTCGTTTGCAAAAACCGCCTAATACTCATATTAGTCCATTTTTTTGAACATAATGCAAGCGTTGTGCCCACCAAAGCCAAACGTATTGCTCATGGCAACCGACACCTCTCTTTTTTGGGCAGTATTGAAAGTAAAATTAATCTTCGGGTCAATGTTTTCATCGGCCGTTTGGTGGTTGATTGTTGGAGGAACAATGCCGTATTTCATGCTTAAAATAGCCGATATAGCCTCAACAGCACCTGCAGCTCCTAGTAAATGCCCCGTCATGGATTTGGTGGAGTTTATATTCATTGAGTACAAATGATTTCCAAACACTTCTTTTAGGGCTTTGGTTTCAGCAATATCCCCTAAGGGGGTGGACGTTCCGTGCATGTTAACAGCGTCTACGTTAGACAGCTCTAGGCCGGCGTCAGCAATACAATTTTCCATAACACTGATAGCACCAAGTCCTTCGGGGTGAGGCGCAGTTATGTGGTGCGCATCTGCAGAAAGACCACCGCCTGCAACTTCAGCATAAATGGTTGCGCCGCGCGCCTGTGCGTGTTCTAAGCTTTCCAAAATGAGCGCTCCAGAACCTTCGCCCATTACAAATCCGTCACGGTCTTTATCAAAAGGCCTTGATGCAGATGCAGGGTCGTCATTTCGGGTTGACAGTGCTTGAAGGGCGTTAAACCCAGCAATACTTGCTTTAGCCACGCCAGCTTCAGACCCCCCCGTAACCATTACGTCGGCATAACCTAAACGAATGTAATTTAAGGCGTCAATAATAGCGTTGGCAGCCGATGCACAAGCTGAAACAGTTGCAAAGTTTGGACCTCTAAAGCCGTACTTAATCGAAATCATTCCAGGCGCAATGTCTGCAATCATTTTAGGAATAAAGAACGGATTAAAGCGAGGTATTTCATTTCCTGCAGCAAAATTTAGCACTTCGTTTTGGAAGGTTTCTAACCCCCCAACTCCAGAGCCCCAAATCACACCTACTTTAGACTTGTCAACAACCTCAAGGTCTAACCCAGCATCCTGGATGGCTTCATCTGAAGCTACCATGGCATACTGCGTAAAACGATCCATTTTACGCGCTTCTTTTCTATCAAAATGCGTAAGAGGGTCGAAGTTTTTGACCTCGCACGCAAATTGAGTTTTAAATTTAGATGCGTCGAAATAGGTTATGGGAGCTGCACCGCTTGTTCCTGCCACAAGGGCATTCCAGTATGCGTCTTTGGTATTCCCAATTGGGGTTAAAGCTCCAATTCCAGTTACGACAACGCGTCGCCTAAGCATGAAAAATGATTATTTACTTTTTTCTATGTATTGTATAGCCTGACCAACAGTTGCAATGTTTTCTGCTTGGTCATCAGGAATTTGAATGTCAAACTCCTTTTCGAACTCCATAATAAGTTCTACAGTATCTAATGAGTCTGCGCCCAAATCGTTCGTAAAGCTAGCTTCTGCAACTACTTCATTTTCGTCAACTCCTAGTTTATCTACAATAATGGCTTTTACACGTGATGCAATATCAGACATATTTTTGGTTTTATTATTTTGGACAAAAATAGAAAAACTTTACGCATCACACATTTTTATTTAAAATTATTGCATTTTAACGAGGTTTAACGAATACAAGTATAAATGCGTAATTTTGTAAAAAATTTAAAACCTCTTGAAAACGATTGTAGTTTTCGCCTCTGGCTCTGGCACAAATGCCGAAAAAATCATTTCCTATTTTGAAGGGGTTAACAACGCCTCGGTTATCAAAATATACACCAACAACCCTAATGCAGGAGTGGTTCATCGTGCAAAGGCCCTTGGCGTGGCAACACGAATTTTTGATAGAAAAGCGTATGAACAGGAAGTATTAATAGAATTACAAGAGCAAAACCCGTCATTGATAGTTTTAGCTGGTTTCTTGTGGAAAATTCCACAAAATTATATAGAGGTTTTTTCCAATAAAATTATCAACATCCATCCGGCACTGTTGCCAAAATATGGAGGAAAAGGCATGTATGGCACTCATGTTTTTCAAGCTATCGTGGACAATAACGAGCTTGAAACAGGCATTACGATCCACTATGTAAACGAACATTATGACGAAGGGGCGATTATTTTTCAGGCCAAAACAACGGTACTTCCTTCCGACACGGTAACTGAAGTAGCCCAAAAAACGCATACGCTTGAGCATGCGCATTTTGCGCCTCAGATTCATAAATTGCTTCAAAACGGATGAAACAAGTTCACCTATACACAGACGGTGCAGCTAGCGGCAACCCAGGCCCAGGAGGTTACGGTCTTATTTTAGAGCTTCCAGGAACAGCTTATAAAAAAGAGTTTGCAGAAGGATTTGAACACACCACAAACAACCGCATGGAACTTTTGGCGGTAATCGTTGGGCTGGAGCTATTGAAAGAATCACCTGTAGAGGTTACGGTCTTTACAGATTCCAAATACGTTTGCGATGCGGTGGAAAAAAAATGGGTAATACGCTGGGAACGTGAAGGATTTAAAAAGCAAAAAAACAAAGACTTATGGTTGCGGTTTCTCAAAATTTATCGAAAACATCAAGTACGAATAACGTGGATAAAGGGACACAATCAGCACCCACAAAACGAACGCTGTGATAAACTTGCGGTTAACGCATCCAAACAGCAAAACAAAAAACAAGACACAGGATATATAACAAGCACAACATGAAAAACAATAAATTGGTTATCGTTGGAACAATGGCTTTTGATGAGATTATTACGCCATCTGCAGAATCGGGTAAAACTTTAGGCGGGGCAGCGACTTACATTGGCTTAACGGCAGCGTATGCCGATGCTGATATTGCTGCAGTTTCAGTGGTAGGAGAAGATTTTCCAGAAGAACACCTGAATCTACTAACAAACAGAGGAATCGATATTTCTGGCGTTGAGCAAGTACAGGGGGGGAAGTCGTTTTACTGGAAAGGGAGGTATCACGACAACATGAATAAGCGCGACACGCTTGATACCCAACTTAACGTTTTGGCAGACTTTAATCCAGTTGTTCCACAAGCGTATCGTGATGCCTCAGTTATTATGCTCGGCAACTTAGATCCTAGCGTGCAACAAAAAGTGTTAGATCAGCTTACACCAAACCCAAACCGAACCGTGCTTTTAGACACCATGAACTTTTGGATGGATTTGAAATTGAACAACTTACTAAATGTCATTAAGCAAGTAAACATCATTACCATTAATGATGAAGAGGCCATACAACTTAGTGGAGAAACCAATTTGGTTTTGGCGGCAAAAGCGATTCATAAAATGGGTCCAGCTTACGTTATTATTAAAAAAGGGGAACACGGAGCATTGCTGTTTTACAAAGACCAACCTTTCTTTTCACCCGCACTTCCTTTAGAAAGAGTAGAAGACCCAACAGGTGCAGGGGATAGTTTTGCAGGAGGACTGTCTGGCTATTTGGCAGCTCAACAAACAACCGACGCAAAAGCGATTAAGGAAGGGATATTGCGTGGCACAGCAGCGGCTTCTCTTTGCGTTGGCGCCATGGGCACTGCAAATTTAGTCCAATCAAACGCAGCAGATTTTTTGGCACAACTTCAAAAACTTGAACGCTTGCGAAACATAACGGCATGAACAGTGTAACTACCAGTAATTTTATTTAATTTTGTGCAATGAGTGATGCCATCAAGCACGAATGCGGAATTGCCTTAGTTAGGCTTCTAAAACCCCTAGACTATTACAAGCAAAAATACGGAAGCTCGTTTTACGGACTTCAAAAAATGTATTTAATGCTAGAAAAACAACATAACCGCGGACAAGACGGCGCGGGGTTTGCAAGCGTAAAGTTAGACATGGCGCCAGGCGAACGATTTATGAGTCGCGTGCGTTCTTCAGACCCGCAGCCCATTAAGGATATTTTTGGAAAAATCAACCAACGCATCAACGGCGTTGAACAATCACTCGAAAAACCGGTTACCACTTCAGAAGCGTTAAAATCTGTTTTTCCTTATGTAGGCGAGGTGATGTTGGGGCACCTGAGGTATGGGACCTTTGGCAATAACACCATTGAGAGCGTTCATCCGTTTTTGCGCCAAAACAATTGGATGCACCGTAATCTAATTGTTGCAGGAAACTTCAACCTTACTAACGTAAACGAGCTCTTTGACAATTTGGTAACTCTTGGACAGCATCCAAAGGAGAAAGCAGACACCATTACAATAATGGAAAAAATAGGCCACTTCTTGGATGACTCTGTTTCAAAATTATATAAAAAGCTAAAAACCGAAGGTTTCGATAAACAAGGGGCATCTCCAGAAATAGCGAAGCGGTTGAATATTGCAAAAGTTTTGCGCAAAGCCTCCAAAAACTGGGACGGCGGCTATGTTATTGGCGGCATGTTGGGACACGGCGATTCGTTTGTTTTTCGTGACCCTGCGGGAATCCGCCCTGCATTTTATTATCAAGACGACGAAGTTGTAGTGGTTGCCTCTGAGCGGCCAGCAATTCAAACGGTGTTTAACGTGCCATTTGAGGCAGTGAAAGAAGTAAATCCGGGAAATGCGATTATTATTAAGAAGTCAGGAAAGGTTATTCACGAAGAAATAACCCCCCCCACAGAACGCCGTGCGTGCTCGTTTGAACGAATTTACTTTTCAAGAGGAAATGACGCAGACATCTATAAAGAGCGTAAGGCACTAGGCCGCTTGTTATTTCCAAAAATTTATGATTCTGTAAATGGAGATTTGCAAAACACCGTGTTTTCGTATATCCCAAACACGGCAGAAACATCCTTTTACGGGTTGGTCCAACGCGTTCAGGATTTTATGCTTGAAGAGTCTGAAGCGGCCATATTAAAGGAACCCAACCTTTCTCCTAAGCGACTAAAGGAGTTGTTGTCGCCAAGACCGCGCATTGAAAAGGTTACGATTAAAGATGTAAAGCTTCGCACCTTTATAACAGAAGACAGCAGCAGAGATGATTTGGTAGCACACGTTTATGACATAACATACGAGTCCGTAAAGCCAAACGACAACCTCGTGATCATAGACGATAGTATTGTCCGAGGCACGACGCTTCAAAAAAGTATTTTGCGGATTTTAGATAGGCTAAAGCCTAAGAAAATCACGGTAGTTTCTAGTGCACCACAAATTCGCTATCCTGATTGTTATGGAATAGATATGGCGCGGTTAGAAGATTTGATAGCCTTTAGAGCTATGCTAGCGCTTCTTGAAGATCACAACAAAACACACCAATTAGCAGAGGTTTACGAACGTGCCAAAGCAGATATGGAAAAAGAAACGCACGAAATAAAGAACCATGTAAAATCGCTTTACAACCAATTTACTGACGATCAGATATCACAAAAAATTTCAAGTATGCTGCGGATACCCGAAATTAATGCTGAAGTTGACGTTATTTTTCAGTCAGTAGCTAATTTACATGAGGCTTGTCCGAACAATACGGGCGATTGGTACTTTACAGGACTTTACCCAACTCCAGGCGGAAACAAGGTAGTAAACAGGGCGTATATGAATTTCTACGAAGGGAAAAACGAACGAGCCTATTAGATTTAGGATTATGTTTCTTAAATTTAAATAAAAAAGCAAAATTTTTTCATAATTGCTTTGAAATGTAAAATGAGTTCGTATATTAGCAAAGCCATAACATAAGTAGGTTAAGTTCATGGTAAGATTTGGGGCAAAAAAGGTGGATTCTTTCCACCTTTTTTATTTTACACAAAAAAAGAGGGCCAAAAGC
>CATAMV010000110.1 GCA_949487855.1 Bacteroidota bacterium | reverse complement strand
TTACTGAGAACATAAAGGAACAACTAATCGTCGAATTGTATTCAAAATAATCCTATGGCACTATTTAATTTTCAAAAACCAGACAAGGTAATCATGATTGAATCGGATGAATTTGAAGGCATCTTCGAATTCCGTCCATTAGAGCCTGGATATGGGCTAACAGTTGGTAATGCATTGCGTCGAGTAATGTTGGCTTCCTTAGAAGGGTTTGCTATTACATCTGTTCGTATTGACAAAGTTGATCACGAATTCTCTACACTTCCTGGTGTGGTAGAAGATGTTACTGAAATGATTTTGAATTTCAAGCAAGTTCGTTTTAAGCAACAAATAGAAACTGTTGATAGCGAAACTGTTAGCGTTGCCGTTTCAGGTCAAAAACAACTTACTGCTGGTGACTTGCAAAAGTTCACTTCTGGCTTTCAAGTATTAAATCCAGATTTTGTTATTTGTAACATGGACGAAAGCGTTCAGCTAAACTTTGAGTTTACCATCGAAAAAGGACGCGGTTATGTTCCTGCAGAGGAGAATAAAAAAGCTACAGCTCCTATTGGAACGATTGCTATTGACTCTATTTACACGCCAATCAAAAATGTGAAGTACACGATTGAAAATTTCCGTGTAGAGCAAAAAACAGATTACGAAAAGCTAATTTTCGAAATTGTTACAGATGGTTCTATTCATCCAAAAGATGCATTAACTGAAGCAGCAAAAACGCTTATCCACCACTTTATGTTGTTCTCTGATGAACGCATTACTTTGGAGGCAGATGAGATTGCTGAAACGGAAACTTACGACGAAGAATCGCTACATATGCGTCAGTTGCTTAAGACCAAACTTATTGACATGGACTTATCTGTTCGTGCATTAAACTGTCTTAAGGCTGCCGAAGTTGATACACTTGGCGACTTGGTATCATTTAACAAAAGCGATTTAATGAAGTTTAGAAACTTTGGTAAAAAATCACTTACGGAACTTGAAGAATTGGTTATTGCCAAAGGACTCAATTTTGGTATGGATTTGGCCAAATACAAACTTGACAAAGACTAATTCCGCAATAGCTAGTAATCATGAGACACGGAAAAAAAGTAGCCCATTTGGGGCGTACCAATACACACAGAAAGGCGATGCTTGCCAATATGGCATCTTCACTAATTGAGCACAAACGCATCAACACAACTGTTGCTCGCGCAAAGGCACTTAAAACTTTTATTGAACCACTTATTACACGTTCAAAAGTAGATTCGACACACAACCGTCGAATAGCTTTTAGAGAACTGCGTGATAAGCAAGCTGTGACTGAACTTTTTCGTTCTATATCAGAAAAAGTTGGTGATCGTCCAGGTGGCTATACACGTATTATAAAAATGGGCAATAGACTTGGCGATAATGCAGATATGGCGCTGATTGAACTTGTTGATTTCAACGAAGTGTATGAAACAGCTAAACCTAAGAAAAAGTCACGCAGACGTGGTAGTAAAAAAGCTGCTGCCAACGAAGTAACTGAAACAGCAAAAGAAGAAGTAGAAACTACTGAGGAAGTTGCTTTACCTGTCGATGAAGCACCTAAAGCTGAAGCGGCAACAGAAGCTGAAGTTGATGCTCCTGATTCAGATGCTGCAACAGACGAAAAAAATGAGACTGAATAACAATTAACAGTCTTTTAATAACTCAAAGGATAAACCTAATGGTTTATCCTTTTTTTTGTATTAATTTTGCCAAAACACTTAAAACCGAATGAGCCAATACCAATCTCGTAAAAAAGCACTTATCTTGCTAGAAGACGGAACGGTTTTTCACGGTAAATCCATTGGCATTGAAGGACAAGCGTTTGGCGAGTTATGCTTTAACACGGGTATGACTGGTTACCAAGAAATTTTCACCGATCCATCTTATTTTGGGCAATTAATGGTAACTACAAATGCGCACATTGGAAACTATGGTGTTCTAAATGATGAGTCTGAGTCTGATGCCATTCAAATTGCGGGTCTAATTTGTAAAAACTTTAACACAGGATTTTCACGTATAGCTGCCGATAGTTCGTTATTTGATTTTTTTAAAGAACAAAATTTAGTCGCCATTTCAGATGTTGACACAAGAGCACTTGTGAGTTACATAAGAGATAACGGTGCGATGAATGCTGTGATTTCTAGCGACACCAATAACTTAGATGCACTCAAGAAAAAATTAGCAGATGTACCCTCTATGAAAGGTCTTGCACTTGCACAAAAAGTAACTACTACATCGCCATATTTTATTGGTAATCCAGATGCATCCATTAAAATTGCAGCATTAGATTTAGGTATCAAAAAGAATATTCTACGCAACTTGGCAAGTAGGGATACGTATATCAAGGTTTTTCCTCTTGAAACAGATTTTGAAACCATGCATGCTTGGAATCCTGATGGGTATTTTTTATCAAACGGGCCCGGAGATCCAGAACCATTGCATTCTGCTCAAGCAGTAGCAGCTGAAATTATTGCGAAGGGATTGCCGCTATTTGGTATTTGTTTGGGACATCAAATTATTGCATTGTCGCAGGGTATTTCCACATATAAAATGCTTAACGGACACCGCGGAATCAATCACCCTGTATTAAATATCGAAACGAGTAAAGGCGAGATTACCTCTCAAAATCATGGATTTGCGATTAATCGTGAAGAAACAGAGGCGCACAAGCAAGTAGTGATTACGCATAAACACCTAAACGACAACACGGTTGCGGGTATTCGCATTGAAGGAAAACCTTGTTTTTCAGTTCAATATCACCCAGAGGCTAGTCCGGGACCTCACGACTCATCGTATTTATTTGACCAATTTATTACACAAATTAACAACCACAAAAAGCAAGCATCATGAGTATTATTTTAAGCGTACACGCACGTCAAATTTTTGACTCTCGAGGGAATCCAACAGTTGAAGTTGACGTCATTACCGATAATGGAACGTTAGGTAGGGCAGCGGTTCCTTCTGGTGCTTCCACAGGTGAACATGAGGCAGTTGAGCTTAGAGACGGTGGAGATGCTTACATGGGTAAAGGGGTTTTACAAGCTGTAAAAAATGTAAATGAAATTATTGCACCTGAACTGCTAGGCAGCACTGTTTTTGAACAAGAAGAAATTGATCAAATCATGATCGATTTGGACGGAACGCCTAACAAATCTAAACTTGGAGCGAATGCTATTTTGGGTGTTTCGCTTGCGGTAGCTAAAGCAGCTGCTAACGAACTTGGATTACCGCTTTACCGCTATGTTGGTGGAACGCGCGCCATCACACTCCCCGTACCGATGATGAACATTATCAACGGCGGTTCGCATTCAGATGCACCAATTGCCTTTCAAGAGTTTATGGTGATGCCTGTTAAAGCCGTATCGCTTACGCATGCATTACAAATGGGAACGGAAATTTTCCATAACCTAAAAAAGGTATTAAAAGGTAGAAACCTGAGTACTGCAGTTGGGGATGAAGGTGGTTTTGCACCAACACTTGCGGGTACAGAAGATGCGCTTGACACCATTTTATTGGCGATTGAAAAGGCAGGTTACAAACCTGCAGAAGAAGTTATGATTGCCTTAGACTGTGCAGCGGCAGAGTTTTATGTAGATGGAAAATACGATTATTCTAAGTTTGAAGGGGCAGAAGGCAAAGTGCGTAGCTCACAAGAACAAGCAGATTATTTAGCGTCTTTGGCTGAAAAATATCCAATCGTTTCTATTGAGGACGGAATGGACGAAAACGACTGGGAGGGTTGGAAATATCTCACTGAAAAAATTGGAGATAAAGCCCAACTTGTAGGGGACGATTTGTTTGTAACCAATGTTACGCGTTTAAGCCGTGGAATTGAAGAAGACATTGCAAATTCTATCTTGATTAAAGTAAATCAAATTGGATCTTTATCTGAAACCATTGCAGCTGTTCAAATGGCGCAAAATGCAGGTTACACTTGCGTGATGTCGCATCGCTCTGGTGAAACAGAAGACAATACAATTGCTGATTTGGCAGTAGCACTTAACACAGGACAAATCAAAACAGGATCACTTTCTAGAAGTGATCGAATGGCAAAATATAACCAGTTGCTCCGCATTGAGGAAGAATTGGGAAGAAATGCGTATTATCCACAAGATAATGCATTTAAGGTGAAGTTTTAATTCACCAACCTAACAACGTAAGTTATAGTAATGGCAAATACAGCAACATTGTCCTATGAGGGCAAATCAATTGAGTTACCCGTTTTAGAGGGTACTGAAAACGAATTCGGGATTGACATAAAAGCCCTTCGTGCAAAAACAAATTTAATTACGCTTGATCCTGGTTTTAAAAATACAGGTTCATGTAAAAGTGCAATTACGTATTTGGACGGCGAGCAAGGTGTATTGCGTTACCGTGGATATGACATCGATGAACTTGCCAATAAGGCCGATTTTTTAGAAGTTGCTTATTTGCTCATTTTTGGCGAGTTACCTAATGAAGCGCAATTGGATAAATTCTTGGTGGACATCAAGGAAGAGTCCTACATAGATGAAGACTTAAAAAAGATTTTGGAAAGTTTTCCAAGTGCTGCGCATCCAATGGGTGTTTTGTCTTCGTTGACAAGTGCCCTTACAGCTTTTAACCCTACGTCTGTTGATGTTGAAAGCGAAGAAGATATGTACAGAGCTATCACACGTATTATGGGGAAACTCCCTGTATTGGTAGCTTGGGTTTTTAGAAAAAAGGCTGGCCTCCCTCTTAAGTATGGGGATTATGCTTTGGGTTATGTGGAGAATATCGCGCGTATGATGTTTCGCAAACCAAACAAAGAATATGTAGCCAATCCCATTGTAGATGCCGCATTAAATAAACTCCTTATCCTTCATGCTGAACACGAGCAAAACTGCTCTACTTCAACTGTTCGTATTGTGGGTTCATCTCATGCGGGACTTTTTGCTTCTATTTCGGCAGGAATTTCAGCACTTTGGGGACCACTTCATGGCGGAGCTAATCAGGCGGTAGTTGAAATGCTGGAGGCTATTCGTCAAGATGGGGGTGACACCAAAAAATACATGGAAAAAGCAAAAGATAAAGCAGATCCATTTCGCTTAATGGGCTTTGGTCACCGTGTCTATAAGAACTTTGATCCACGTGCACGCATCATTAAGAAAGCTGCAGATGAAGTTTTAGCTGACTTAGGCGTTGTTGACCCTGTATTAGATATTGCTAAAGAATTAGAAGCTGAAGCGCTTAGCGACCCGTATTTTGTTGATCGTAAATTGTATCCAAACGTTGATTTTTACTCAGGAATTATTTACCGAGCCATGGGAATTTCAACAGAAACATTCACGGTGATGTTTGCACTTGGTCGCTTGCCAGGATGGATTGCACAATGGAGAGAAATGCGACTTAACAAAGAGCCTATTGGACGTCCACGCCAAATTTATGTTGGTGAAACACAGCGAAATTTTGTACCATTAAATAAGCGTTAGGCTATTCGTAGTATCCGCTTATTTACAGGTAGTCTTTTGTGTTATTTGCTTTCTGTTGCTGTATCTTTTTAAAGAATAAACGAATTGGTTTTGATTTCGAAGAAATTGAGACTTTATGATGATCAGCATGAACGCTATAGACGTCACTTTTTCCTTTGAACAATGTAAGTTTATAGTACGGAACAATCAACGCATAGGTTTCCAATAATGACCGAAATCGTAAAATAATACCTTTTGGACGTAGCTCCACATTACACGTGTTGTCGTTGTGGTCTAACAAAAAAAGGGCATCAATTTCTTTACTGCTAGCAGTGACATGTAGTTTTGGCGAGCCTACGCCACCCAATTTTAAACGCTCCAAAAGCGTAAAAGGCTTTCCTAGTAATCCGTCTATTTCAGCACGTTGTTTTTTATTGTTATAAGATACGTTTTGTAGCATATCACAAAGATAAACGAAAACATGATGTAGCTTGTTGAAACCTGTATCTTTGTATCTTATTAAATTGTATGGAAGCATTACTTGCAAAACACTTAAGTGAATACTTTAAAACGCAACACGATAAAGAGGTTAATGTATTTGATATTCAACCCACAAAGGCGCAATTTGAAGGAGATTTGACACTTGTAGTTTTTCCATTGCTCAAAATTATTCTTAAAAAACCGGCAGAGCTTGCCGCGGAATTAGGTGATTTTTTGGTAGATACAATTGCAGAAGTGCAAGCATACAACGTAGTGCAAGGCTTTTTAAATATCCAAATTTCAACTTCATACTACATTAATTTTCTTTCGGAACTGTCGCAAAATTCTAACTTTGGATTCACCCCCAAAACGGCTGCTTCTGATATGCTTTTAGTAGAGTATTCATCACCAAATACAAATAAACCTTTACACCTTGGACACATTCGAAACAACTTATTGGGTGCTTCGGTTGCTAATATTTTAACAGCAAATGGAAACAATGTACACACTACTCAAATTATCAATGATAGGGGCATACATATTTGTAAGTCTATGGTGGCGTGGCAAAAATTTGGTAACGCTGAAACCCCGGAGACTGCTAGCTTAAAAGGCGATGCGCTTGTTGGGAAATACTATGTGCTCTTTGATCAACAGTACAAAAAAGAAATAGCGGATTTGGTTGCATCGGGAGTTACTGAGGACCAAGCTAAAAACGACGCGCCCATACTTCAAGAAGCGAAAGAAATGCTTTTGAAATGGGAACAAAACGATGCTGATGTGCGTTCACTTTGGAAACAAATGAATAAATGGGTATATGAAGGTTTTGCTAAAACCTACTTAAACTTAGGAGTTCATTTTGATTCGTATTACTATGAAAGCGATACTTATTTGTTAGGGAAGAAAACGGTTGATGAAGGTCTTTCAAAGGGTATTTTCTATACAAAAGATGACGGTTCTGTTTGGGTGGACTTAACTGAAGATGGCTTGGATGAAAAATTGCTGCTTCGTTCAGACGGTACTTCAGTGTATATGACACAAGATTTGGGAACTGCGCGATTGCGCTACACCAATCACCCTGAAATGAAGGGCATGGTATATACGGTGGGTAATGAACAAGATTATCACTTTAAGGTGTTGTTTTTAATTCTAAAAAAACTGGGATATGATTGGGCATCGCAATTGCATCACCTAAGCTATGGCATGGTGGACTTACCCAGTGGAAAAATGAAAAGTAGAGAAGGTACTGTTGTAGATGCCGATGCGCTCATGGACGAAATGCATGCCACAGCAAAGCAAATTTCGCAAGAGTTGGGCAAGCTTGATGGTATGACCAACGACGAAAAGGAAACCCTGTATCACACCATTGGCATGGGTGCTTTAAAATATTACATTCTTAAAGTAGATCCTAAAAAACGTATTTTATTCGATCCAAAGGCTTCTGTAGATTTTAATGGAAATACAGGACCCTTTATACAATATACGCACGCTCGAATTCAATCTATTTTACGGAAAGCTGGTGAAAAAACTGCTTCGTTTGACGCAACGGTATCATTACACGATAAGGAAAAATTGGTGCTAAAAACCCTGAGTCAATTTCCTGCTGTTGTAGCCGCATCAGCAAAACAGCACAGCCCTGCTTTGGTTGCTAACTACGTGTATGATTTAGTAAAACAATATAATTCATATTATCAGGAAGTCCCGATTTTAGTAGATGAATCTAATACGCGTTCGTTGCGTGTTGCGCTATGTACTGCAGTTGGTCAAGTGATTAAAAAAAGCTTGGGACTTCTGGGTATTGAGGCTCCAGAAAGAATGTAAAAAAAAGCCCCGATGAAAACATCGAGGCTTTATATTTAAATAAATTTTAGCAATTATTTGCTAGATACGGCAGCAGCATATACAACAAGACCAAATCCAATTTTGTTGATTGCATCACCAATGTTATAAACAACATCCATGTTTAGACCAATTCCGTCCACAAAGTCATACCAACCGTCAGTACCAATCATGTATCCTAGTGGGTAAATTGCCCACCCGATAAGTACAAATAATGTTAGTGTTTTATGTGCTTTTTCAACAGAACCTCCTGCAGCAGCAGCAAGTTTAGCCAAAGGACCAAATTTGATTAACCATGCAATGTAAAAGTATGCTAAACCAGATGCAAGACCCCATAGTGCAGGACCGCTAGCAGTATCAGAAACTTCTCCAAAGTAACCTGTTACTAGCATTACAAGTGATGCCCAAATCAAAGTGCTTAGGTGTTTTTTAGTTGCACCAGCAGCTTTTAAAATTAAGTAAAACTCAACACACATTAATGGTACAGTTAAAATCCAGTCAATATAACGGATCTCAGTTGTTACACCACCAGAAGTTGCAGCTTCTCTCATGTAATAATAGTGAACAGCAGCAATAAATGTAATCAATCCTGAAACCAAGATAGATGTTCTCCATTTGCTGTCAAATTGGTTTAAAGACAAGAAAAAGAATGCTGATGCAGCAGTCATTGCCATTGTCCCTAAAAAGAAAGTGAAGTTTACCGGATCACTCAAGTCCGCAATAGTTACTAAATTTGTAAGTGTCATAATTTTTTAATTAAAATTTTGTTGAGCGCAAGGTAAAAAAAATTAAACAAACCGTATATATTTGATTAAATTTTTTCAGAAATTTTAAAAAATCATGCCTAAATTATTAAATTTTGAACGTCAAAAAATTGGTATCACACTGATTTGTACCCTGTTGGGGCTGTTATTACCTGTAATGTTTTTATGGGTTTTAGCGGCTATTAATGTGTTAATAATTGGGGTAATTCATGGTGCAAATGATTTATATATCCTTTCAAAATATAGTAAAACAACAAAAAAACGTCAGTTTTCTTACCTTTTCTTTAGTTATCTATTTTTTGTTTTTGTTATGGTTTTGGCACTATATAGTGTTCCACAGTATGCACTTTTGTTGTTTGTTCTGGCCAGTTCATTTCATTTTGGTGAACAACAATGGCATAAGAATAGCGTTATCAAATCCGCAAAGCTGCATTTTTTCTATGTTGCCTATGGGATATTTCTTTTTTCATTGCTCTTTTTCACCCATCAAGATCAAACACTTTTCATTATTCAAGAGATTTCAGGCATTCCAGTGGCGCAAAGTATTTTATTACAAGCCTTGGTTGCCTCATGTGTTCTTACCGTTTTTTTTGCTTTTCTAAATATTAAACAAATTAAGGCACAACTGTTTTTTCAATTTATAGCACTGATTGTTTTTGTTCTGCTGTTTTCGCAAACCTCTCTTTTGTGGTCTTTTTCTGTTTATTTTGTCTTGTGGCACAGTACTCCGTCATTAAAAGAACAAGCTGTTGTTCTGTATCCAAATGAAACAAAACCTGTATATAAGTACTTTAAACAGGCACTTCCGTACTGGATCTTGTCTTTGGTTGGTCTTGCAGTAGTCTTTGTTTTTTTCAGGGACAATACAGCTTCCTTATTATCATTATTTTTTGGTTTTTTGGCAGCAATTACCATTCCGCATGTAGGTGTTATTTTTTGGATGCACCAGAAAAACTAATTCCGTAATTTTGAACTTTATTTCCAATTCATGTTTGAACAGTTTAGTCAACGCCTAGACAAGGCGCTAAAAACACTTAAAGGTCACGGACGTATTACCGAGATTAATGTGGCCGAAACAATGAAAGAAGTCCGCCGTGCATTGCTTGATGCCGATGTGAATTTCAAAATTGCAAAATCGTTTACGCAGCAAGTCAAGGATAAAGCGATAGGTCAAAAAGTCCTAACGAGCTTGAAGCCAGGTCAGTTACTTGTAAAAATTGTGCAAGACGAACTAACTTCATTACTTGGGGGACAAAACACGGCTCTTTCTGTTTCGGGAAAACCTGCTGTCATATTAATGAGTGGTTTGCAAGGCTCTGGTAAAACCACCTGTACTGCCAAACTTGCCAAACACCTCAAAACAAAACAAGCAAAGAAAGTTTTGCTCGTTGCTTGTGATGTGTACCGCCCAGCAGCAATCGAACAATTACAAGTGTTAGGAGAACAAATAGATGTTGCGGTTTTTGCTCAACCCGAAAACAAAAACCCAGTTGATATTGCCAAACAAGCAATTCAACATGCTAAAACGCATCAATTTAATGTTGTTATTATTGACACCGCTGGTCGATTAGCCATTGATGAAACCCTTATGCAGGAAATTGGAAATATTCACAAAGCGGTTCAACCTTCAGAAACCCTTTTTGTTGTTGATGCCATGATGGGACAAGATGCCGTAAACACAGCTAAAGCCTTTCATGACTTGCTACAATTTGACGGAATTGTACTTACCAAAATGGATGGCGACACAAGAGGAGGTGCTGCACTCTCTATTAAGTCTGTCGTAAATAAACCTGTCAAATTTATTGGTACGGGAGAAAAAGTGGATGCCTTAGATGTTTTTCATCCAGACCGTATGGCGGAGCGTATTTTGGGAATGGGCGACGTGGTTACTTTAGTAGAACGAGCTCAAGAGCAAGTTGACGCAGAAGAGGCAAAACGTATTCATCGTAAAATTTCCAAAAATCAATTTGGTTACGATGATTTTTTAAGCCAGCTTAAACAAGTACAACGTATGGGTTCAATGAAAGATTTGGTTGGGATGATTCCTGGAGCGAGCAAAGCATTAAACGGCGCTGAAATTGACGAAGATGCGTTTAATGGAGTGGAGGCACTTATTCAATCCATGACACCCAAAGAACGCCAACAACCCAAACTCCTTAATCACAGCCGTAAAAAGCGTATTGCTAAAGGAGCAGGCCTACAATTAGATGATATTAATAAACTGGTTAAACAGTTTGAGCAGATGAGTAAAATGATGAAAATGATGCAAGGAGGTAAGTCCTCTAAGCTGATGCAAATGTTTGGGAAATGAGCAATATTTTAGACGGAAAAGTCACTTCAAATCAAATTAAAGAAGAACTTTCACAGGAAGTAGCTGCGCTTAAAGCGTCGGGCAAACGCCCTCCGCATTTAGCTGCCGTTTTGGTAGGAAATGATGGCGCTAGCTTGACCTATGTAGGTAGTAAGGTGCGTTCTTGTGAAAAAATTGGATTCGATTCTACATTGATACGTTTAGAAGATACCGTTACACAAGTCGAGCTTCTAGAAACTATCAATAAACTAAATAATTACGCTACACTTGACGGTTTTATTGTACAACTTCCACTTCCAAAACACATAGATGAAGAAGTTGTTCTACATGCGATAAATCCCGATAAAGATGTGGACGGATTTCATCCTACCAATTTCGGAAAAATGGCATTGGGTATGGAAACCTTTATTCCTGCAACCCCGTTTGGAATTATGGAATTGCTTCGCAGATATAAGTTAGACATCAGCGGCAAACACGCTGTTGTCATTGGTCGTAGTCATATTGTGGGTCGCCCGATGAGCATTTTATTATCCAATAAGGGAAACCCGGGGAATGCTACCGTAACGCTTACGCATAGTCGTACCCAAAATCTAGCTGAAATTACCAAAGCAGCTGATATTGTGGTATCTGCCTTGGGTGTTCCTAATTTTGTAACCGCTGATATGATCAAACATAACGCTATTATCATAGACGTTGGCATTACGCGAGTACCTGACGAAAATCATCCAAAAGGCTATGTGATTACAGGCGATGTGGCGTATGATGACGTAAAAGATAAAGCAAGTTTTATTACACCTGTTCCCGGTGGTGTAGGCCCCATGACCATTGCCATGTTGTTGCAAAACACCATGTTGGCCTACAAACGCAACTCCTAAATAATGCAAGCCAAACTTCAACAAGCTGTTGCATCTGGACTTGCACTACCGTTAATGGAAGCCTTTTACACCATTCAGGGCGAAGGATATCACAAAGGCAGCGCAGCATTTTTTATTCGCATTGGCGGCTGTGATGTGGGATGTCATTGGTGTGATGTGAAAGAAAGTTGGGATGCAAATCTTCATCCACCAACTTATATTGACGAAATTGTTGTGCAAGCAAAACAGTATTCAGATACGGTTGTGGTCACGGGAGGCGAACCATTGATGTGGAATATGACTCCACTTACTGAAGCCTTGCAAGCAGCGGGTATGAAAACGCACATCGAAACCTCAGGCGCGTATCCACTTTCTGGTGTTTGGGATTGGATTTGCCTTTCTCCAAAAAAGCGTATGCTGCCTAAACCCGAAATTTATAAAGTTGCAGATGAGCTAAAGGTTATTATTTATAACAAAGACGATTTGCAATTTGCTGAAAAACAAGCTGTTGGAATTTCGAAAAGCTGTAAGTTATACCTGCAACCTGAGTGGAGTAGACGTGATAGTGCTATTCCGTTTATCGTAGATTATGTACTTAAAAATCCAAAGTGGATGGCGTCGTTGCAAACGCACAAATACCTAAAAATTCCATAGTGATTGATCCGAAAAAACTGCCCGAGCAAGCAGCCAAAGTAGCACAGGATAATACCAAATACTTAAAAAAACTAAAGGTACGTAAGCCCAAAAAGTTGGACGCAGTGATGACAAAACTGCACAATGAAACATTCAAAAAAATAGACTGCCTAAACTGCGCCAATTGCTGCAAAACCACAGGACCGCTCTTTTTGCCATCCGACATCAAGCGTATCAGTAAACGACTACGCATGAAGCCAACAGAATTTGAGGCAACCTACCTTCGCATTGATGAAGATAATGATAAAGTGCTTCAGCAAGTACCCTGTTCGTTTTTGGGTACAGATAATCAGTGTAGTATTTACGAGGATCGCCCAAAAGCCTGTCGTGAATTTCCACATACCGACAGACCAAAATTTCATCAAATTACAGCCATTACGGAAAAAAATATAGCGGTTTGCCCTGCTGTTTTCGAAATGGTAACGCGGTTAAAAACTGAACTACCGCTGTAGTCTTAAACTGAAAATATACCTTACATTTAGACTTTAAAAACCCTTTAGTGCGCTTTACTTGGTTTATTGCTCGTAGAATTATTGGTCAGCGTTCGCACCGTAGCAGCGTTTCAGGACCTATCATTACCATTGGCATTATCGCCATTGCGTTGGGAGTAATTACCATGCTTATCGCCATCGGGACTGGTGTGGGTTTGCAAAACAAAATTGGACAAAAAGTAGCCGCTTTTAGTGGACATATTCGTGTGACAACCTTAGAAAACAGTCAGCAACAAGAAACACTTAAGCCTCTCGAAGAGGCACAAACCATTCAAACAACGCTACAAAATCAAGCAAACGTATCCGCTGTTCAGTCGGTTGCGTATGTTCCTGGTGTAATTCTAAACCAGAATGCTTTTGACGGCATTATTTTTAAGGGAATAGACGATTCGTTTAATCCTGAATTTTTTAGCTTTTTTGGCGATTCAGAAAAAATTTTAGTACTTGGTGCACAAGATATTTGGATTTCCACAGACCTAGCAAATAAATTGGCTTTAACTATTGGCGATCGTGTACCGCTGTATTTTGCTTCGGAAGAAACAGCCATGCCCAAACGCCGTAGTTGCAACGTGGTGGGGCTTTTTACCACAGGTTTCTCAGATTATGACAACACCTACGTGCTTGGACATTTAGACGTGGTGCGCTCATTGTATGGTTGGGGCGATAATCAAGTCGGTGCTTTTGAACTTTTTTTAACGGATACTTCTGATCTTTCTACCCAATCTGATATGCTTTACGACAGTATAGATTCATTGGTAGATGTACAACAGATAGAGGAACAGTTTCCCGAAATTTTTAATTGGATTCGCTTATTTAGTACTAATATCTCTTTGATTATCGTCATTATGATTATTGTTGGCGGTGTGAATATGATCACCGCTTTGTTGGTACTTATTTTGGAACAAACCCAACTCATTGGTATCACACGCGTTATGGGAGCATCGGTACGTTCGCTACAACAACTTTTCCTGATTCAAGGTGGATATTTGATTGGCGTAGGACTTTTTTGGGGGAATCTAATAGGACTTGGTTTGCTATTTATTCAAAAACAAACAGGCATCATTTCTTTAGATCCCGCTACCTATTACGTTAAAGAAGTACCTGTTTATATGGATTTTACAACCGTACTTTGGCTCAATGGACTAACACTCTTGATTTCCCTTACCTTGTTGGTTTTACCTTCACTTATCATTGCCCGTATTGCGCCAACGCAAGCACTTAAAATCAATCCGTAGCATTGGTTAACGTAAGTGCATTACTTACCTTTGCGCTATGCATTATGTAGATAACATACTTAAAACGATTGGCAATACACCGCTAATCAAACTTAACAAAATTACTTCCGAAATAAACGCATTGGTATTGGCTAAAGTTGAATATTTCAACCCAGGCAGCTCTGTAAAAGACCGTATGGCACTCAAAATGGTGGAAGACGCCGAAGCCGATGGACGCCTAAAACCTGGTGGTACTATTGTTGAAGGAACTTCTGGCAATACAGGAATGGGATTGGCGTTAGCAGCCATTGTAAAAGGCTATAAACTGATATGTGTTTCTACCGATAAGCAATCCAAAGAAAAATTTGATATCCTGCGTGCTGTGGGGGCGGAGGTTATTGTATGCCCAACAAATGTAGCACCAGATGATCCTCGGTCGTACTATTCTACCTCTAAGCGCATTGCCGACGAAACGCCTAATGCTTGGTATGTAAATCAGTACGATAACCCCTCAAATGCCGTAGCGCATTACGAGCAAACAGGTCCTGAGATTTGGAAACAAACAGATGGAAAGATCACGCATTTTGTAGTGGGTGTGGGTACAGGTGGTACCATTTCTGGAGTTGCTAAATATTTGAAAGAGAAAAACCCGGATATTAAAATTTGGGGAATTGACACCTATGGCTCTGTATTTAAGAAATACCACGAAACGGGTATTTTTGACGAAAAAGAAATTTACCCATACATAACTGAAGGTATAGGGGAGGACATCCTGCCCGAAAATGTGGACTTTAAGCGTATTGATGCCTTTGAAAAAGTAACGGATAAAGACGCTGCTGTTTATACCCGAAAGCTGGCGCGTGAAGAAGGTATTTTTGCTGGGAATTCTTGTGGTGCTGCCGTAAAAGGTGTGCTTCAACTAAAAAAACACTTTGGTCCAGACGATGTTGTGGTGGTGCTATTACACGATTCAGGTAGCCGTTATGTAGGTAAAATGTATAACGACGACTGGATGAAAGAAAAGGGGTTTTTGGAATAACTTGATTAACAAGCCAAATTAATTTAGATGGATACTACCGCATAACCTTGGTTGGGAAAACCACCGGGCTTTCGTGTCCATCTGTTCCAACAGTAGCTACTCCAAAAATAAAATTATCAATAACAACTCCCTTTAAAGTGGCTTGATTTTTTTTGCCAACAAACTTACTATTGTCCCAGGTAGGGGATGTTGTATCTCGCCAATAGACTTTGTATCCACGTATGTTTTTTGAGACAGAGGGACTCCATTGCAGCTGGGTATCTGGTTCAACCACTCCACCAATAGCAAGTTCATTAGGTGCCGCAGGCGCCCATGCTAAAGCCGCTAACGCAACGGAGTTTACTGCGGTTAGTTTGGCAGCATAAGCTGCGTTTACGCCAGATAATACATCGCCATACGAAATACCATTTTCGGTTCTAATATCTTGATGCTGACGGTTGTAGTTTTCATGCGCTTCCATTATCCGAATGCCTGCATAGCCAACGTCGTTAAATGGACGGTGATGCCCACCTCTGCCAAAGCGATCCAAACGGTAAATGAGCATGGGGTTCATTTCTGGCATATAGATTTTGGTAATCTTGTACACATAACGTGCTAATTGCCTAGAAATACCATCTACTTCTCCACCGTAAAAGCGGCGTTGCTTACGCTCACGTTCTGTTTCTGTAAGAGGCGTAGGCTCGGAGAAAATACGGAAGCTACGGTTATCAATTACACCATCTATACCTTCAATATTTCCAATCATATCATTATTGAGTAAGCCAATAATTTTCCACTTGTTATTCAATGCATATTGCGCCAAAACTTTTCCGCCATACAGTCCTTGCTCTTCACCCGAAAGGCCTACATATACAATACTGTTTTCAAAGCTATATTTCGATAATACCCGTGCTGCTTCAATAGCACCTGCCATTCCAGTGGCATTGTCATTTGCTCCTGGTGAATCCGAAGTAAAGTTGTTGGGGTCGCTTACGCGCGAATCAATATCACCACTCATAATCACATAACGATTAGGATGCTTGGTGCCTCTTTGAATAGCCACAATATTATTGATCCAAACGCCTCTAGTAAGACGCCGTCCGTCTGCGTCAAAATAGTTTTTTTGCTCAAAAACTTCAAGACAGTTTCCGCAATCTGCACTTATTTCCTCAAACGATTTTTTAATCCACCTCCTTGCTGCTCCGATCCCCCTAGTTTGTGAAACAGTATCGCTTAGGGTGTGCCTTGTGCCAAATTTGGCAAGGGTTTCTACATCAGCTATAATACGCGCTGAAGACACTGAATCAATAATATCATACATGCGTAAATCATATTGCCCAAAAGCAACACTAACACTAAAGAGATAGAAACAAATGCGATGCATCTTAAAAACAATAGCTGTTTTCTTCAGCCACCTTATCGGCAACTTTGTTGCGCAGTGCAATGACGTTAGGGTATTCAAAATACTTTGTGTAGCGTTTAAGCCCCATTAGCAATGCTTTTTGCTCATCTCCTTCGGCAAATCCAAGTATGGCTTCACGTCCTTTGGCCGTAATTTTTTCAGTAGCTTGATACAAATACAACTGACTCATCGCTAATTGGTAGGCTTGCGCTTCAGCGCCATAAATACCTACATTTTTCTCAGCACGCAAAACGGCAGATTCCGCCATATAAACTTCAATGAGTATATCAGCAACCGCCAACAATAACTGTTGGTGCTCTTCCAATTCAGTGCCGTATTTCTGTACGCCTGCACCTGCAATCATCAAAAACACTTTTTTAAGGTTTTTAAGTACGTGCTTTTCTTGGCTTAAAGGAGCTGAAAAATCAGGAATTGCAAAATCGGGAATACCCAGTAATTCCTCACCAACAGCCGTAGCAGGACCGATTAAATCCAACTGTCCCTTCATGGCTTTTTTAATCAGCATACCTACGCTCAGCATACGGTTTATTTCGTTTGTTCCTTCGTAAATACGTGCAATTCGCGCATCGCGCCACGCCGTTTCCATAGGTGCATCTGCAGAAAAGCCCATGCCTCCAAAAATCTGAATTCCTTCGTCAGCGGTGTCTTGCATATGTTCCGAACAAGCCACTTTTAAAATGGAGCACTCAATAACGTATTCTTCTACACCTTTAAGTTCCGCTTCCTGATGGCTATTCCCAGCAGCATCACGAAGGGCAATGCGGTCTTCTATATCTTTTGCCGCACGGTAACATGCCGATTCGCCGGCAAATAAATTTGTAGCCATAATGGCTAATTTTTGTTTGATAGCTCCAAACTTCGCAATAGGTGTTTTAAATTGTACGCGCTGATTGGCATAGGAAATAGCTTCGTTGATGGTACGACGCTGCCCGTCAAGTGTAGCAACTGCTAACTTAATACGACCAACGTTTAGGGCGTTCATGGCAATTTTAAAACCATTTCCACGCTCCGAAAGCATATTTTCCATAGGTACTTTCGTATCGCTAAAAAAGACCTGTCGGGTAGAGGAGGCATGAATACCAAGTTTCTTTTCTTCTTCGCCCATGCTAATCCCATTTTCAGGGTCGTTTGGCACAATAAATCCTGTGATATTTTTATCGTCCTCGATACGTGCAAAAACAATCATCAAATCGGCGTAGCCCGCATTTGAAATCCATATTTTTTGCCCTGAAATAAGATAGTGCGAACCGTCCTCAGAAAGTACGGCTTTGGTTTTTCCACTATTGGCGTCTGACCCTGCAGTAGGTTCTGTTAGGCAATAGCATCCAATCCACTCACCCGATGCTAATTTTGGAACGTATTTGTTCTTTTGCTCTTCGTTTCCATACAGCACAATTGGCATGGTACCAATTCCTGTATGCGCACCAAATGCTGTAGATAACGAACCAGATGCTCCAGACATATATTCGCATACTAGCATGGTGTTTACAAATCCCATTCCCAATCCGCCATAGGCTTCGGGAACGCTAACACCCAAAAAGCCCATTTCGCCAATTTTACGCATCAGTTCAAATGTGTAATCGTAATCTTTAGCCTCAAAGCGTTCGCGTGCTGGCCATACATCACGGTCAACAAATTCTTGAATGGCTTCACGCATCATGCGCTGCTCTTCGTTAAATTCTTCGGGTGTAAACACATCTGCTGCTTGCGTTTCTTGTAAGATAAACGCTCCTCCTCTTGTTAGTTTTCGTTCTATTGTTTCCATAGCTTTACTTATAATCGTTCAAAAATTCCTGC
>CATAMV010000109.1 GCA_949487855.1 Bacteroidota bacterium | reverse complement strand
TCTGCATCTGCTTTGCGCTTTTCGTTGATTTCTTTTTCAGCAGCAAGTGCTTTTGCTTTTTCGTCAGCTTTCACCTTTGCTACTTTGTCTTTTGCAACATCTTGACGTGATGCTTTTTCACTAACCCAGGCAGCAAATTTAGTTTCCACATCTTCTTCAGAATGTGCTCCTTTTCGCACTCCACTAACCAAATGGTTTTTTAGTAATGCACCTGTCTCAGAAAGCAAATTTCTTGCTGTATCTGTTGGTTGTGCACCATTTTGTAACCAATCTACAGCACGGTCAACCTTGATGTCAACTGTTGCTGGATTTGTATTAGGATTATAAGTTCCGATTTTCTCTAGGTAGCGACCATCGCGTTTTGAGCGTGAGTCTGCTGCTACTACCCAATAAAAGGGTTTTCCTTTTTTACCGTGTCTTTGAAGTCTGATTTTAACTGGCATATCAAATTAAATTTTGGGGTGCGAAACCCGGGTTATTAATGCGTGGCAAAGCTACACTATTTTTTGTTTTCACCAAACGTTAATAACTTCATCTTTTTAGAGGTCCAACTTCGCCCATAACTTCGTTAAATTAGTGGACTAATCTCGGAGCATGTTTTTAATCTTTGATACCGAAACCACTGGCTTACCAAAACGATGGAATGCACCTATTTCGGACTCCGAAAATTGGCCACGCTGCGTACAGGTGGCTTGGCAACTTCATGATGAACAAGGAACATTAATTGAGGATAAAAATTTTATTGTTACGCCTGAGGGCTTTGATATTCCTTACGAGTCTGAACAAATTCATGGAATCAGTACGGCACTGGCAAAAAAGCAAGGAATACCGCTGAACGAAGTGCTTACATCATTTGAAGCTACGCTAGCCAAAACCAAATATTTGGTAGGGCATAACGTGGGCTTTGATGTCAATATTATGGGTGCTGAGTTGCACCGATTACAGCGAGACACTTCTATTACCAACTTGGCTGTTTTGGACACCTGTACGGAAGATACGGCGTTGCTTTGTCAACTTCCAGGTGGTAGAGGAGGGAAATTCAAATTACCTACGTTAACGGAGCTGTACAAACATCTTTTTAATGAAAGTTTTACCGAAGCACATAACGCTACTGCAGATGTTGAAGCCACATCGCGTGTGTTTTTGGAGCTTATTAGGCAAAATAAATTTTCAAATGCAAAACTTGAAAACGCAACTGTTATAATTGCACGAATTCAAGAAACCTACTCCAGCCAGGTGCCACTTGTTGGACTAAAGCATCAAAACCTCAAAGCTGCATCTGAAAGACTTGTGCAAAAGACACAACCTGAAATCCAAGTTTCACCAACATCTCAACAAGGAACATCAGATTTTCCATTCGCACACTTGCATACGCTCTCACAATTTTCGGTTTTACAGTCCACTATTAGAGTAAAAGAACTTGCCGAAACCGCAGATAAATTAGACATGCCTGCGGTAGCACTCACCGATTTGGGTAATCTTATGGGAGCGTTTCATTTTGTAAAATCTGTAAAACAAGTAAATGCACAACGCGCAGCAGACGATACTAGACCCCCGCTAAAACCTATTGTTGGAATTACACTTAATGTTTGTGAAAATTATCAAGATAGAAGTCGCCGGGATGATGGGTATCAAGTAGTTTTTTTGGCAAAAAATAAAACGGGATATCAAAACCTTTCAAAATTATCTTCATTAGCATACACACAGGGTTTTTATTATGTCCCACGAGTTGATAGAAATTTGATTCAACAGTACAAGGATGATGTTATTGTGCTTACGGGTAACGTATATGGCGAAGTACCTTCCAAATTGCTAAATGTTGGTGAAAAGCAAGCAGAGGAAGCACTTTTGTGGTGGAAAGAAATCTTTGGAGATGACTTGTATATCGAAATCATGCGTCATCAGCAAGAAGACGAAAACCGGATCAATCCGGTGCTTGTGCAGTTTTCACAAACACATGACATTAAGTTAGTAGCTACAAACTCGGCCTATTATTTAAAGCAAGAAGAAGCGAACGCACACGATATTTTATTGTGCGTAAAAGATGGTGAAAAACAAGCAACGCCAATTGGGAGAGGTCGTGGTTACCGTTATGGGTTACCAAACCAGGAATATTACTTTAAAACGCCCGAGCAAATGCGCACTCTTTTTGCTGATTTACCACAAGCGTTGGAAAGTATTTCAGAAATTATTGATAAAGTTCAATCTTTTGATTTGGCACGAGATGTACTGCTGCCCAAATTTGATATTCCTGCTCAGTTTGTTTCGGAAGAAGACATCAAGGATGGCGGAAAGCGAGGCGAAAATGCGTATTTACGCCACCTTACATACGAAGGCGCAAACGAACGCTATTCAAACTTGGACGATGAACTCAAGGAACGTATCGATTTTGAGTTAAGTGTCATTGAAAACACAGGATATCCAGGTTATTTTTTGATTGTGCAAGATTTTATTGCAGCAGCTCGAAATATGAATGTTTCTGTGGGGCCAGGACGTGGCTCGGCGGCAGGATCGGTGGTTGCATACTGCCTTAAAATCACCAACATTGACCCCATTAAGTACGACTTGCTTTTTGAGCGTTTTCTAAATCCAGACCGTGTCAGTTTACCCGACATTGATATTGATTTTGACGATGAAGGTCGCTCAAGAGTAATGGATTACGTGATTGAGAAGTACGGGTCAAATCAAGTAGCACAAATTATTACGTATGGCACCATGGCCGCAAAATCATCCATACGTGACACAGCCCGTGTGCTAGATTTATCTCTTAGTGATGCGGATCGTGTAGCTAAACTTGTTCCAAATATGAAGTTGAAAAAGATTTTCAATTTGGATAACAAAGCATTGAAAGAAAGTCTGCGATCTGATGAGTTTGCTCGTGTTTCCGAACTTAAAGTAATTGCTGAAGGCAACGATTTAGAGGCCGAGACACTAAAACAAGCACAAATACTAGAGGGATCGTTGCGCAACACTGGAATTCACGCTTGCGGTGTTATTATTACTCCAGATGACATTACCGAGTTTGTTCCGATTGCTACTGCAAAAGATTCGGACTTATATGTTACCCAGTTTGACAACGCTGTGGTTGAAGATGCAGGCTTGTTGAAAATGGATTTCTTGGGATTAAAAACCTTGACACTAATTAAAGATACCGTCAAGCTTGTTAAATATAGGCACAATATTGACCTAAATCCAGATGCCTTTCCATTAGATGACGCTCCTACTTATGAGTTGTTTCAGCGCGGCGAAACCGTTGGTATTTTTCAGTACGAAAGCGCAGGGATGCAAAAATACCTTCGTGATTTAAAGCCCAACGTTTTTGAAGATTTAATAGCGATGAACGCCCTGTATCGCCCAGGACCGCTGGAGTACATCCCAAGTTTTGTGCGCCGTAAAAACGGGCAAGAAGAAATCACATACGATTTACCTGCCATGGAGCAGTACCTAAAGCAAACCTATGGTATTACGGTATATCAGGAACAGGTGATGCTGTTATCGCAATCGTTGGCAGGGTTTAGTAAAGGCCAGGCCGATGTGCTGCGTAAAGCAATGGGGAAAAAGATTTTTGCGCTACTGGAGCAATTAAAACCACAATTTTTAAATGGCGGAGAAGAACGTGGGCATCCAAGAGAAATCCTAGAAAAAATATGGAAAGATTGGGAAGCATTTGCTTCATATGCCTTTAACAAATCGCATTCTACTTGCTATGCGTGGGTAGCTTATCAAACCGCATATTTGAAAGCAAATTATCCCGCAGAATATATGGCAGCGGTACTTTCTAATAACATGAGCGACATCAAGCAAGTGAGCTTTTTTATGGAAGAATGCCGTCGCATGGGGATTTCGGTTCTTGGTCCAGATGCGAACGAGTCGTTCTACAAGTTCACTGTAAACGATCAAGGCGCTATTCGATTTGGTATAGGAGCTGTAAAAGGTGTGGGGCATGCTGCTGTAAGAACCATAGTCGAAAACCGCAAAGAGATACCTTACACATCTATTTTTGACTTAACGCAACGTATAGATTTGCGTGCAGCAAATAAAAAATCGTTTGAAAGTTTGATTTTAGCGGGTGGTTTAGATTCGCTTGCATCGGCCCATCGAGCGCAGTATTTCCATCACAATGGAGATGGTGTAACTTTTATAGAAAAAGCATTGCGCTATGGCGCACAGCATCAGGAAAATGAGCAATCTTCACAAGTAAGTTTGTTCGGTGCAGATTCAGCAGTAAGTATTCCTGCTCCCGTACTACCCGACTGCGAGCCGTGGGGAGCGTTACACACGCTAAAGCAAGAAAAAGAAGTGGTAGGAATTTATCTATCGGGACATCCTTTGGACGACTTTGCTCCTGCTATGAAGCATTTTTGCAACGCAAAAGTGGGCCTGTTCAACGATCTTGATCTGTTAGTAAATAAAGAACTAAGCTTTGGCGGTATGGTGGGAGAAGTGCAGCATCGTGTTTCCAAAAACGGAAAAGGCTGGGCCATATTTACTTTAGAAGATTTTGAGGAGTCGCATGAGTTTAAAATTTTTGGAGAGGAGTATCTAAAATACCGTCATTTTTTGGTTTTGGATAGTTTTATTCACGTTAAAGCACTTGTACGAGAGGGCTGGTTGAATAGAGAAACAGGAAAGCGAGGCGAACCGCGTTTACAATTCACCGCATTCCAGCAATTGCAAGACACATTAAGCGCATATACTAAAAAAATTACGCTGCGCTTAGATGTTGCCCACCTTGATGAGCCTTTATTGAAATTTCTTGAAAACTTGTTTAAAGAGAATAAAGGAGACCACAAAGTTGATATGACGTTTTATGAGAACCAGAAAAAAGTAAAACTGGTTACAGCAAGCCGAAAACTAAAGGTACACGTCGGCGATACTTTTTTAGCTGCCTTGGATGCGTACCCTGTTGCTTACAAGCTAAATTAAATATTGTTTGTTTTTAATAAGTAAAATTTGAAAGTTACGTCACTTGGAGTGAATTTGTGAATAATGAGGAAATTTAACCCATGAATTAAATCCTAAAACAGTAGTTTTCTATGCAATTTTCTATCGAAAGTCACCTGCCTGCCGACAGACAGGCTCGAACTGATATATTTCAATACAATTACCTCTCTAAAATTACCTGTTTGTATACAAAACCTGCCTAAAGGGCTTGGATAGGATAGAAGTAATAATTATTGCATAAAAACGAATACGCTAAATGAATTAAGCTTAAGTATTAAAAACGCAAATATGACAATAACAAGAGTTGATACAAGACCACGTATTTTGCAAAAAAAGGTAGTACATTTGACTACCTAAAATTAAAATGATATGGCATTAGAAATTACAGATGCTAGCTTTGACGAGGTGGTATTAAAATCCAGTCAACCTGTTTTGGTTGATTTCTGGGCGGAATGGTGTGGTCCATGCCGTGTGGTTGGTCCCATTATTGATGAGCTAAGCAAAGAATACGACGGTAAAGCTGTAGTAGGAAAAGTAGATGTTGATAATAATCAAGAATTTGCCGCCAAATTTGGCGTTCGAAATATCCCAACAGTATTGTTGTTTAAGAATGGCGAATTGGTAGATCGTAAGGTTGGCGTATCCCCAAAAGCGGTTTATGCTGCTGCGATAGAGGAACAACTCTAATCAAAATCTTTTTTGCGTTTGTGTATCCGAAAATGCGGTGTATATTTGCACGCACCTAACGCAAACGGTCTGGTAGTTCAGCTGGTTAGAATACATGCCTGTCACGCATGGGGTCG
>CATAMV010000108.1 GCA_949487855.1 Bacteroidota bacterium | reverse complement strand
TTTTGCAAAGAATGGGAGTAATTCTGTGTACGCCAAGCTCGGTGGCTTTTTCCAAAAACCATTCAAACCGATCCATGTTTTTGGTTGGTGCTACTGCCATATGAATTTTTACATTTGGTGGCGGAATATGTTCGCATTTGGATATGGTTACTGTGCACTTTTTCTGACTAAGTACCTCAAGGGTGCCCCAAAATAAATCTCCTTTTCCGTTTGTTAATCGAATTTTTTCGCCAGAAGTTTTTCTAAGTACTCGGGCAATGTGCTTGCTTTCTTGCTCCTCAAAAGCATAATCTTTATCCCTGGACGTTAATTCTGGAGTATAAAATTGCTGCATCAGATTGACATTCTTGCTTTAGGTTCACTACTGAGTACGTCTGTATCATTCTCAAGATACTTTAAAAGCCCTGCCATGGCAATCATGGCTGCATTATCGGTTGTATAGGGTAGTGGTGGTAAAAAGACTTGTGAATTTGTAATTTCGAGTGCATTTCGAAGACCACTATTAGCTGACACGCCGCCACCCAATACCAATTGATTGAGTCCGGTTTCTGCCATTGCTTGGGCTACTTTTTCCAAAAGTATATCAACAATCGATTTTTGTATTGACGCACATAAATCAAAAAGATTTTTTTGAATAAAATTTGGATCGATGTCTTGTTGTTCGCGTAGAAAATAAAGGACACTTGTTTTGAGTCCGCTAAAACTAAAATGTAGCCCTTCAACAGATGGTTTTCCAAAACGAAACTTTGCAATTCCTTTTTGTGCATATTTATCCATAATTGGGCCAGCAGGATACGGAAGCCCTAACATTTTCCCTGTTTTGTCAAAAGCTTCACCAGCAGCATCATCTTTGGTTTCACCCAACACATTAAAAGAGGCTGCTCCGTTAACCTGTACAAGCTGTGTGTGCCCCCCTGAAACTGTCAATCCTAAAAAGGGGAACGATGGTGTTGGGAATTCATCGTCAATAAAATGAACCAATAAGTGTGCTTGCATGTGATGCACCGCAATGAGTGGAACTTCTAATGCTAAGGATAAAGACTTAGCAAACGCATTACCAACCAACAGTGAGCCTAAAAGACCTGGGCCTTGGGTGTAAGCAATCGCAGTTAGTTCTTTTTTGTCGATATTTGCTTTTGAAAGTGCAGCTTCCACAACTGGAATGATGCGCTTTACGTGAGCTCGGGATGCCAGTTCTGGAATTACACCGCCATGTGTTTGATGCTCTAGCTGTTGCGAAACTACATTGGCATACAATTTGCCATCAACGAGGACAGCTGCAGCCGTATCGTCGCAAGAGGTTTCAATTCCAAGAATGATTGTTGCCACAAATAAAATTATAAGTGCAAAACTAAGACTTTGAAACAGAAACCTAAATTTAATCGAAAAATTCTACGCGTTTTTGGAATTATAATTTTGGTTTTTGTACTGTTGACTGTTGTGCTTTTATTACCAGCAACTCAAACGTATTTGGGACAACGGGTTACGACAAGTTTAGATGAGCGTTTTGGTACTAAGCTAACTATAAATACTATTCATATTTCCCCGTTTGGGTACGCAACTCTTGAAAATGTGTTGGCTATTGATCATAAACAAGACACGCTTCTATATATTGGGTATGCCCGTACAAGTGCCTTAAGACTTGGCGCGGTGTTGCAAGGGGATAGCAATTTGGGGGCAATTTTTCTCCGTGATGTAGCATGTAACATTACCACTTACAGGGGAGATGAAGACTCTAATATTGATTTGTTTTTTAATCGTTTTGATTCAAAAAAATCAAAAAAACCAAACGCACCATTCTATGTTTCTAACATTCAATTGACAAAAGCAGCATTGCGCATTTACAACGAAAATAAACCAGATGCAGCGCCAGTACATTTTGAAGGAATGAATGCCGACATTAAGGATTTCAGTGTAATTGACGGAGTCATTCAGGCACAAATTAATCAATTAGATACCAATACAAGTTGGAAAAACACACAGCTTACCTCTCTTTCAGGCCAGTATTTTTTTTCCCCTACAGAAATGAAGCTGACCAACGCAACCATTCAAACAAATTCTAGTTTTATTGAGTCAAATATTTTGTTGCAATACCCTAAAAAAGGGCTGAAGAATTTTACTGAAGCTGTTCAATTCGATGTTAAAATAACCAATGCCAAACTTGGGCAATCGGATATGACAAAAGCAATTCCAAACTGGACAATCGGAAATATCGATTTTAATGGTGGTATCATTGGAAAAGTAGATGATTTTATTATTAGAAAGGGGGAACTTGTAAACGAAAAAGCAGCTTTAAATTTTTCATTGCGGGCAAAACATTTAACTGAGGTTGACAAACGCCATATTTCGAGCAACTGGAGTATTGTTTCTGATCAATTAGACCTAGTCCTAAATTCTTTTTTATCAAAGAAAGAAAGTGATTTAATCACAGTACTGGGTGCTGTTTCCTCTAAGGGTAGTATGTCATATTTGAACCATGCTTTTAGTGCAAAAGCTTCTCTTGATTCTGAACTTGGTGCGCTTAATATAGATGCTTTATATGAAACTGCATCTAATTCACCATTCTATAAGATTAAATTAAATACCGAGTTGTTTGATGTTGGCAAATTATTAGACGTTCCAACCTTAAATACAGCTGGATTTGACATAGAACTCTTTGGAAACGGGTTAAATTTTAATAAACTTAATGTAAATGCAAGCGGAGCGCTCTTAAATCTGTCTTACCGCGATTACATGTATGATAAAGTTGTTTTAGAGGGCTATATAAGCCCTGAAAAATTCAGTGGTAAAATGTTTATTATGGATGAATCACTTGACTTAGATTTAGAGGGTGAGATAGATTTTGCCTCTGCAATACGAAACTTTTCATTTACCTCTAATATCAATAACGCAAACTTTGCTGCTTTGGGATGGATTCCAGAAACCATTCCAGGTGTGTTTTCAGGATCTGTTGATTTGGCGCTTCAAGGCAATACAATTGACGAGATGATAGGGGACTTGTATATCAATAAAGGAAAACTAGAAACGCCAAACAAAACCTACTCATTTTCATCGATTGCTGCACAATCACGCCTTACAAATAGTTTGCGGGTTATCAACCTTAACTCTGAAGATGTTGCCACCGGGTTGATGATTGGTAATTTTAAGCCAACAGACTTTGTTAAATTGATGCAAAATGCATTAGGTAACCAATACCGTAATTTCACTGCCCATGATATTTCCCCAAATCAATACGTTGATTTTAATTTCAATTTGCGAGGTAAAATTGCGTCAGCACTATTTGGTGATGGTGTGTCGCTTGACGATAACACTTTTATCAAAGGGAAGGTAAATCCAAGCGAAAATCTTTTTCAACTTAATGTCCGGGCTCCAAAGCTTTCATTCAATGAAATATCATTGCACAAGTTAGATCTGAAAATAGACACGCAGAGTCCGTTGTATCACTCGTTTATGTCATTAGACAAACTAGAAAGTGCACAAGGAACATTAGTGAATTTTAATTGGATTAATTCACAGATTAAAGATAAGCTTTACGGCAGGGTAGAGTTTACTTCAAACACAGCACCAGACAAATTGAACCAATTGAATACTTTATTTTCTATAAATGACAATTCACAAGCTGTTTTGGGTATTCAAAATGCAGATTTTTATTTTAATAACAAACGTTGGAAACTCGACTTAGAAAACACAATGCCCCAACTTATTGCGAAAGGCATAAATGATTTTTCGTTATCAAAACTTACCCTGGGAAGTAACGCATCCAAAATTTCACTTTCTGCCTCACAAAATAAAGAGGATTCTTTTACTTTCACATTAGATTTAGCGCAAGTTGAAATAGCGGATATTTTATCTTTTGAAAAAAATAAATGGGAAGGTGTTGTAGATGGTTTTTTAAATGTTGAGCAGACATCAAATGGATTTAGCGGTAACTCAAACTTGAGTTTTTCAAAAATGAAATTAAATAATAGTTCTCTTGGAAATGCATTTTTGGGCTTAAAATCTGGACCTGATCGTAAATACTACGATCTAGACTTTAGACTGGAAGAAAACGGAACTGATGTTGTTGCTGCATCGGGTACTGTCGGAATAATTAACAACAAGCCTATTTGGAATTTAGATGCTTCTTTTTTTAACTATAATCTATCTGCCCTTGCGGGTTTAACGCATTCAGTTTTTACTCCTTTTGATGGAAAAGCGAATGGTAATGTTCAACTTCGGTCAGAGGATGGTGATATTTACTCGAATGGAATTCTTAAAGTGGATGACCTTCGTCTTGGTGTCCCGTATTTAAATACAACATATTCCTTTTCATCTACAGTTCCGTTTGTGTTTGGTGCAGATGAAATTTCTATTCAAAAGACATTATTTCATGACGAAGCGCAAAATATTGGGGTACTACAAGGAGTGCTAAGACATAAATCTTTCTCGGATTGGGGTCTTGATATGCAAATAAATGCTGATAACTTAGAAGTTCTCAATACCGATTTTTCAGAAAATGCATTGTATTATGGAGCAGCATTTTTTACAGGTGATGCACATTTGCATGGACCTTTTTCGAATATGGAAATTGATGTTACTGGCCAAACAGCTAAAGGAACAAGTTTGTTTATTCCGATACAATACGATACCGCAATTGGAGATGTTTCGTTTATCAATTTTATAGAAAAGAAAACACTAGATGAGCCCATAAATAAAGTCGTTAACACGGTTAAAGGACTGCAAATGAGTTTTGATCTAGATGTAACAACAGATGCACAAGTAGAAATTGTAGTTGACCCGGAAACCAAAAGTTTTTTGAGAGGGGTAGGGGCTGGAAACCTACTCTTAGAAATCGACACTGCAGGATCTTTTGCCATGTGGGGAGATTTTATTGCGCTGGAGGGAATATATAATTTCAAAAACCTTGGACTTATTGATAAAACATTTCGCCTTCGCCCCGGTGGAACCATTGTATGGGAAGGTGATCCGTATGGGGCACAAATTAATATGCAAGCAGTTTATGATGTTCCAGGTGGAGCAAACCCCGCCATTTTGCTTGAGGGTGATAATGTGAGTCAAAAAATACAAACCGAGGTTGCTATAAATTTGTTTGGCAACCTATTAAATCCTGAAACACCTACTTTTGAGATTGATTTTCCCAACGCCTCTGGAATAATGAAAAACGAACTTAATTATAGACTAAATGATCAAGAGCGTAGCCAGCTTCAAGCTATTTCGTTACTTTCTCAGGGTTCTTTTGTAAACCAAGTTTCATTAGCGGCTATTTCCAGTCAAACACTAACAAATAACCTTTTTCAAAAAGCTTCTGGAGTTTTTGATAACATTTTTACCACTGAAAATGACAAATTGAATTTAAGTTTGGATTACTTGCAGGGCGATAGAAATGCAGCAGCTTCCATACAAAACCGGGATAGGTTAGGGGTTAGCCTTTCTACAAATATTAATGAGCGTATCATTATTGATGGTAAAGTGGGTGTGCCTGTGGGCAGCGAAGAAGAGACTACAATTATTGGTGATGTTACGCTAGAATTTTTATTGAACAAGCAAGGAACACTACGCGCAAGAGTTTTTAATAGAGAAAATGAATTTCAATATTTTGGAGATGAACTCGGGTACACCCAGGGGGTTGGAGTCAACTATCAAGTACGTTTTGACTCCTTTAATAATCTTGTTCGTAAAATTTTTAATAAAACAAAATTAAATACTTCTGATAAATTGTAGTTTTAAGTCTAAGTATTTTCATAATTTTGTGAAGCAATTTTACTAGATGGCAACCAAAACATCTCATTCTAAAACCATTCAAAAAATAGGCGTTCTGACATCAGGTGGCGATGCACCAGGAATGAATGCCGCACTTCGTTCCGTAGTACGTTCTTGTGCCTACTACAAAATACCTTGTTGCGGAATTACACGTGGTTATCAAGGCATGATTGAAGGTAAAATAAAACCTCTAGGACCGAGATCGGTAAATAACATTATAAACAAAGGTGGTACGGTTTTAAAATCTGCACGCTCTGAGGAGTTCCGAACCAAGGAAGGACGTAAAAAAGCATTTGCTAACCTTCAGAACAATGGTATTGATGCCCTAATTGTTATTGGAGGAGATGGAAGTTTTACCGGAGGTTTAATTTTTCAACAAGAATATGGAATTCCTGTAATAGGTATTCCTGGAACAATAGATAATGATATTTACGGCACATCGCACACTATTGGATACGATACTGCGATGAACACTGTCGTTGAAGCAGTTGATAAAATTAGAGACACTGCTATTTCACACAATCGATTGTTTTTTGTAGAGGTTATGGGTCGCGATGCGGGTCATATCGCTTTAAATACAGGTATTGGTGCTGGCGCAGAAGAAATTCTTATTCCAGAAGAGGATATGGGGTTGGACCGATTATTGGATTCTTTAAAGCGTTCTAAAAAATCAGGTAAACTTTCCAGTATCGTAATGGTAGCCGAAGGCGATAAAATTGGAAAAAACGTATTTGAACTTGCCGAGCATATCGAGGATAACCTTCCGGATTATGAGGTGCGAGTTTCTGTTCTAGGACACATGCAGCGCGGTGGGGCACCTACGTGTTTTGACCGTGTTCTCGCAAGCCGCATGGGCCTCAAAGCTGTTGAAGCACTTCGTGATGGCGTTTCTGGCAACATGGTTGGAATGGCTGACGGAAAAATGATTTTTACTCCTTTAGATAAAGCAATAAAAGGAGAATCGAAAATTGATACCGAACTTGTTCGTGTATCTGAAATAATGAGACTTTAAACTATAAATTATATAAACTATGGCAACCCTTAAAATTGGAATTAACGGATTTGGTCGAATTGGACGTATGGTCTTTCGCGCATCGCTACAACGAGACGACATTCAAGTTGTGGCAATCAACGACCTCTTAGATGTGGAACACCTTGCGTATCTATTGAAATACGACTCCGTTCATGGAACTGTTGACGCTTCGATCGAAGTAGCTGACGGGCAATTAGTTGTTGACGGAAAGCCTGTTCGTATCACTGCGGAACGTGATCCAAAAAACTTACAATGGGATGCTATAGGTGCAACAATTGTTGCCGAATGTACAGGTATCTTTACCACTTTAGATATGGCCCAATCACATATTGATGGAGGTGCTAAAAAAGTAGTAATCTCTGCGCCATCAAAAGATGCGCCTATGTTTGTTATGGGCGTAAACCACGAAGATGCCAAAGCAGACAATCTGATTGTTTCTAACGCGTCTTGTACTACAAACTGTTTGGCGCCACTTGCTAAAGTTTTAAACGATGCCTTTGGTATTGAAGAAGCACTTATGACTACAGTGCATGCTGTTACGGCAACACAAATGACAGTTGATGGTCCATCAAGAAAAGATTACCGTGGTGGCCGATCTTCAATGCTTAATATCATTCCTGCGTCTACTGGAGCAGCAAAAGCTGTTACCAAAGTTATTCCATCACTAGAAGGAAAAATTACAGGTATGGCGTTCCGCGTACCCACTGCAGATGTTTCAGTTGTTGACTTAACGGTTAAACTTGCTTCTGAAACTAGTTATGACGACGTTATGCAAACTATAAAAGCAGCTTCTGAAGGTGCTTTAGCAGGTGTTCTAGGATACACAGAAGAACTTGTAGTATCGCAAGATTTTATTGGTGATGCTCGTACTTCTATCGTAGATGCAAATGCAGGAATTGAACTCAATGGTTCTTTTTTCAAAATTGTCTCTTGGTATGACAACGAAGCAGGTTATTCTAACAAGTTACTTGACCTTGCGCTTCACGTGAACCAACTTTAGAATTCATGCGACTTATCGTTGATAGCGGATCTACCAAAACGGATTGGATTGCCCTTGATGGCAAAAACCAAATATCGTTTGAAACCCAAACTCAAGGTTTAAATCCACAAGTGCTTTCCGAACAAATAATTGAGGAGCGCATAGTCAACAATTACGATTTATATCGTCATCGTGCTTCAGTTGAAAAAATTTATTTTTATGGGGCTGGATGTGGTACACGTCCGCCCCGTGAAATTTTAAAGAATCTCTTGCAAGAAATTTTCTCCAATGCTGAAATTGACGTTAAGGAAGACACATATGCTGCTGTTTATGCCGCAACTGTTTCTGGTGAAGAAAGTATTGTCTGTATTTTAGGAACGGGCTCTAATTGCAGTTATTTTGATGGGGCGGAGGTAGAGCAACGTATTACTTCGTTAGGTTATATCTTAATGGATGATGGCAGTGGAAACTACTACGGACGTCAGTTACTTCGCGATTATTATTTCAACAAAATTCCTTCTAAGCTTGCAAAAGTTTTTGAAAATTCTTTTGATTTATCTTCAGAGAATATTAAAACCAACCTATATAAAAAGCCAAATCCAAACACCTATTTAGCAAAATTTGCACGTTTTCTTATCGAGAATAAAGAAAATGAGTACAGTCAACAGCTCATAAAAAAAGGATTTGATTTATTTGCAAGACATCAAATTTTGCAATTTGATAAAGCGAAAAATATTCCAGTACACTTTATTGGATCAATTGCTTTTTACCTTCAGGATGAGTTGCGTGAAGTGCTCGAAAACCTTGGGCTTTCGCTAGGAAAGGTTTTAAAGAAGCCCATTGAGGGCTTGGTGGAACATCATAAAATTAATGCTTAGAATATCGCAATTAGCGAAATCTCTACATTTACATTTTTGGGTAATACAGACACTTGAACTGTTTCTCTTGCAGGTGCTGTTTCGTTGTTAAAATAAGATCCGTAAACTTGATTGATTTCGCTAAAATCATTCATATCTGAGATAAAGATGCTGCATTTCACAACGTGCGAAAAATCCATATCCGCAGCCCGAAGGACCACTGCTAGATTCTCCATTACTTGTTTTGTTTCTGCTTTTATATCGCCACTAATTAATTCATTCGTTTTTGGGTCAATGGCAATTTGTCCACTCGCATAAAGTGTATTATCTTTTAAAATTGCTTGGTTGTATGGACCAATAGGAAGCGGCGCATTTGCCGTTTTGATTACTTTTTTCATTGTATAAAATTAAAGTCTTTTATCTGGTTCACGACGCTTGTCGTATTTTAAATCACGCAACATTCCCGATTTTACGCCAATAAAGAAATACCACGATTGACGATAACCAAAGGGCGTCCATGAAATGTTCATGTTCCAACTGTCCAAATCACGATCAATGCCTAAATTGGTAAACGTAACCCCTTTGTTTTTAAAATCATAACCCGATGATACATTCACTTTCCACTTTGGAGTAAGGGATACATTGGCAGATGCCATTAGCGAATTATTGCTTATCTGTCGTTCTTGTGTTCTATTAGAATAAGTTAAACTGTGTCTTAAATTTATACTCCATGGAACATTGGTAGTATATAATCCTGATTCTTTTTTCTCAGGCGCTACAGTTTCTTCTTCATCACTGATTCCAAACCGACCTGCTTGATCATCAATTCCCCTGTTGTTTTCTAATCCTGGAATGCTGCTTTGGTTTTCATTTTTGGAACTTGAATTTCCTTTGCTTTTAAATGTATGCCCCCAGTTGATATTAGCACTTGTCATCCTGAACAATGGACCTCCATTTTCTATGTTAAATGTATTGATTCGCTTGCCACTATCGTCTATGGCGTAGGGATCAAATGTAGCGCCTAGATTTATATTGAGTTTATTGTCTAAAAGTGGAATCACAGTGGTCATTCTAACTGGGCTCCAACGCAGTGAGTCTGCTGTAATGTTATAGTTTGTAGAAAAGTTGAGGTTGTTTAATAATTTAATTTTCTTAAGTTCTGTTTTGGTGGAGTCTTTATCATTAACTTTTGCTTCTAGGGTATTGCGCAAAGTAAAACCAATTGCACTGGATTTTCGATTACCAGGTCTTCCGTATAAGCCTCCGTCAAAGCGTGTATATTCTCTTGTATTACCTTCTGCGTCAATAATGTATTCATCATAATACTGTTCAAAACTTGGACTATTGCTATAACTCGCATTTGCGTTAATCACATGGCGAATGCTTTGTATTTTTTTGTCTTCCTTAAAATTAAAAACACCATATAGTGTTGTGTTGACCGCAGCATTAAAATTGTACTGTGCAAATCGATCAAAACCCTTAATCGTATCTTGTTCCGGAACTGCATCCAGCATTACGTCATAATCATTTTTCTTAATGGTTTGATTGGCCCATACCTCGCTGTAATTCCCGCCTACAGCAAAATTAAAATGCTTCGCAATTTTAAAATTTGTTGCTATGGGTAAACTGTGTTTCATACCAGATTTTGCTCCATAAAAAAGACCTTTTGCAGCAATGATGTCATCTGTACTGTTGATGCGATTGTCACCACGCATGGTGTACTGAAAATTAATGTTTTGTAGTATGCCTTTTTTAATGCCATTTCGTTTGGCAAACGGATATATACGCTCCATGTTTGCCGTTAGCGATGGCAAGGTCATGTTAACCGATTTGGTTTGTGTATTTTGGCTATGCGTTGCTGAAACAGACAGATTTACGGATGGATATTTTGGAAACGTTTTTGAATAAGAAATAGATGAATTAAGCGTATTGTTTAAGAAATTATTTGTGTTGATTTGATTCAAAGACTCTCTAAAGTATGAACTTGTTCCAAGGTTAACAGAGGCAGAAAACCTACTATTCGGATTTGATTTACTGTCTTTGCTATGCGACCAACGCAAATTAAAAATAGTGGATTTGCTGTAATCTGGAAGTCCCCGCTCACCATTAATTAAATTTTCATACCTAAAAGCAAAACTCCCTCTGTATTTATACCGCTTGTAATAATTGTTTTCTAGACGAAAACCATAACTACCATTTGAGTAATAATCACCCATTACGGCTACATCTAAGTTATCTGAAAGCACAAAATAGTAACCACCATTTTGCAAAAAATATCCTCGGTTAAAGTTTTCACCTATGGTTGGAAATAAAAATCCTGTGGCGCGTTTTTGTGACATTGGAAAATAGGCAAATGGTAAAAATAGTGGCGTTGGAACGTCGGCAATGTACATATTACTCAGCCCTGCAACCATTTTGCGTTGGGGTACAAATTTTGCTGTCCGAACGCGAATATAATATTCGGGATCATCAACGTTTTCTGCGGTAGTTAATTTTGCATTACGTAAATAGTAAACCGAGTCATTCTGTCTTTTGGTTGCGCTGGCTTTCACATTCATGCCTTGTTGCTCACTCCGTGAATTCCAAATAATGGCTTTTTTAGTTTTGAAATTGAAGCGGATAGAGTCAGGGAAAACTTCATCGCTTCCCTGTTTAAAAGATGGCGGCTGAGTCAATACACCAAGTGAGTCTTTAATGCGTCCAGCGGTAACCTCATTCGTTTTATAGTCCAAAACAATCACACCTGACTTTAATTCAATATCTTGATAATAAAGCTCTGCTCCATCATACATATAAAGCTTATTGTCTTTGCGATCAATAACCATATAGCCATCTGCATGACGCTTAATTTTATCTAAAAGAATAGGTTCTTTTTCTTGAACCGTATCTTGAACAACGCTAGGAATAGAATCTGTAATAGCCTGGACTTCTTGTGCTTGTAAAAAAGAGGAAACAGCAAAAATTGCACTAAGTAAGTGTGCGGGAAAAGGGATGCCAGAATAATGTCTTATTTTTGACAAGGACTTCATCTTGATTGAGGTCAAAAATACACATATTTTATCCAGTATGCGCCTTGCATTGTCCATATCGCTTTTAAGTTGCTTAACTTTTATGTTTTCATACAAACTGTATGCCCAAAATAAAAAGTCATTTACGGTAGTTCTTGATGCCGGACATGGTGGTAAAGACCCTGGCAACAGAGGAAACAATTATTTTGAAAAAAAAATTGTTTTAAATATTGCATTAAAAACAGGCGAATTACTTAAAAAAGAAAAAGGCGTAAAAGTGGTTTATACGCGTAAATCTGATCGTTATATCACATTAAATGGTCGAGCAAATATTGCCAATAAGGCAAAAGCAGATCTATTTGTTTCTATTCATTGCGATGCGCATAACTCCAACGCATACGGCGCGGGTACTTTTGTTTTAGGGTTGCATCGAAATAATGACAACTTTCGCATTGCTCAAAAAGAGAATGCTGTAATTTTCTTAGAAGAAGATTATGAAAAAGAATACGATGGATTTGATCCCAATAATCCTGAATCGGTGATTAGTTTGGTGTTGATGCAAGAAGACTATTTAAATCAAAGCATTGAAGCAGCAAATTATATTCAGCAAAGTTTTGTAAAAAACCTTAAGCGGAAAAATCGCACTGTAAAACAAGCTGGGTTTTTAGTCCTACGTAACACATATATGCCCAGCGTTTTGGTAGAAACAGGATTTTTAACCAACTCCAAAGAAGGTGCTTATTTAAACTCAAAACGTGGTCAAAACGATATAAGTCGTGCCATTGCTAATGCTATAATGAAATATAAATCTTCGTTAGACGGGACGTTGTCTACCGGTCTTGTTATGGATGACGCTCCAAAACAAAGTGTATCAAGCTCCCAAAACCCTTCATCCTCGTTTATTTATCGAATTCAAATTGCTGCTAGCACAAAAAATATTGAAACCAAGTCCTATAATTTTAAAGGACTTTGCCCTGTAACACGTATAAAAAAAGGGAGCCTGTATAGGTATTATTACGGCAGTTTTTCATCGTATAAAACAGCCGAAAAAGCTGTAAAAAAAGCCAAAGCAAAAGGATATAAAGGTGCATACGTTAAGGCTTTTAAGAATGCAAAGGAAGTGTCAATAACTCCTGAAATGAAAAATGATTAGGGTGTTTAACCTCCACAAATATTGCTTATTTTTGGAAAAATTGCTGCTAAGTGAATTTTTCTAACGAAGTAAAAACCGCATTGCTCTTCATCTTTGGAATAGCCCTATTCCTTATTGGATTCAGCTACCTAAAATCTAACGATGTTTTTGTTTCTGACAGGGTGTTTTATGGTGTTTATAATAACACTGAGGGCCTCGTAAACGGAACTCCAGTAACCATAAATGGATACACGGTGGGCGCCGTAGAGTCTAGCGAGTTATTGCAACCATCGGGTAAAATACTCGTTACGTTTAGAGTAGAAAATGATTTTCCATTTTCAAAAAATAGTACAGCCCAAATCTATGAGTCTGGATTGATTGGGGGAAAAGCGCTTGCTGTCGTTCCTGCATTTGATAATGCGCCTTTGGCAGCACACCATGATACGTTACAAACAAGTGTTGCTCCTGGTCTAACCGATTTGGTAAATGAGAAACTTTCGCCCCTTCAAGAAAAAATTGAAAGCATGATTGTGCATGCAGATTCGGTACTCATTGCCTTTAATAATGTTCTTGACACGCAACGCCAGGAAGCCTTGCGTCAATCCTTAGACCAATTTAATGAAACTACCGCAGCATTAACGGCCCTAACGTCATCGTTAAATTCATCAATTAGTGATCAAGATGGTGCCTTAAACAAAACCTTTAATGCACTGGAACGTGTTTCTGTCAATGCAGCAGCCATTACGGATTCAATACAACAAGCACCATTGTCGGCTACCCTTCGCTCACTTGAACAAACAGCAACAAACTTAACTGCCATCACTTCTAAAATTAAAGCAGGTGAAGGAACTGTTGGAAAACTTGTACAGAGCGATTCACTTGCCAATGCGCTAAATGAAACCAATCTACAAGTACAGCTGTTGCTTCAAGATATGCGCTTAAACCCAAAACGATATGTCCATTTTTCGCTTTTTGGTAAGAAAGATAAGGACTACACAAAACCTGAAAAATCAGAGTAAAGTATGACTGCGTACCTACCTAATATCTTTTTTGGTGTATTGTTTTTTGTTTTGGTTGGATTATTTGTGCGTAATATTCGCCGTATAATACGCAACATCAAGCTTGGAGGAGCTGCAAATAGATCAGATCACCCCAAAGAACGTTGGTTGCACATGGCGCGAATTGCACTTGGGCAATCTAAAATGGTGCGCAAACCACTTTCTGGTGCACTACACGTCATTGTATATGTAGGTTTTGTTGTTATTAACATCGAACTACTTGAAATTATCCTCGATGGATTTTTAGGAACGCATCGCGTTTTTGCGCCGTATTTAGGAGGTGTGTATGATGTACTTATTTTCACTTTTGAAATTTTTGCTGCTCTTGTACTTATTAGTGTATTTTTCTTTTGGACACGCCGAAATGTTGTTCGTATTAAACGCTTTTGGAAACCCGAAATGAAAGGCTGGCCCAAATGGGATGCAGATATCATTTTATATGCCGAAGTTGTGCTTATGGGCTTGTTTTTAACCATGAATGCTTCCGATTATTGGCTGCAAACTATAGCGCAAGATGAGCATTATATATTGGCGGGAAGTTTTCCAGTTAGTCAGTTGTTGCTTCCCCTTTTTGATGGGATGACGGCACAACAAGTTATTGCAATTGAGCGCACAACGTGGTGGTTACATATTAGCGGCATCTTACTGTTTTTGAATTATTTATATTATTCCAAGCACCTGCATATTATTCTTGCTTTCCCCAACACCTATTTTGCCAAGTTATCGCCTCAAGGCGAACTTTCAAATATGGAAGCGGTAAGCAATGAAGTAAAGTTGATGTTAGACCCAGAGGCAGATCCCTATGCTGCTCCTGCTACAGATGCAGCTCCTACTACTTTTGGCGCAGCAGACGTTACCGATTTAAATTGGGTACAGCTTATGAATGCGTATTCGTGTACTGAGTGTGGTCGTTGTACGGATGAATGTCCTGCGAATCAAACGGGTAAACTATTATCACCGCGTAAGATTATGATGGATACGCGCGATAGACTTACTGAGATAGGTTCTTCTTTAAACAAAGGCGAAGACCCCAATCAAAATACCTTATTAGACAACTATATTTCAAGGGAGGAATTATGGGCATGTACGTCCTGCAATGCTTGTGTAGAAGCCTGTCCGATTGCCATAGATCCGCTTTCTATTATCATGGAAATGCGTCGCTATTTGGTAATGGAACAATCTGCTGCTCCAAATGAATTAAACGTAATGATGACCAATGTAGAAAACAACGGAGCTCCTTGGCCATTCAATCAACAAGACCGTTTAGCTTGGCGCGAAGAATTAAATACATAAACATGGATAAAGAAAAAGTAGATAAACTACTAAAAGAAAAATTAGAAGACGGCGAACACGTTAGTCCAGTACTTCCAGAAGGGATTAAAAATTATTTAATCGATATTGATGGAACTATTTGTGACGATATTCCCAACGAAGAGCCAGAGCGTATGGCAACTGCCGAATTATATCCCGATGCACTAAAAACATTAAACAAGTGGTACGACGAAGGACATGTAATTTGTTTTTTTACGTCACGTACAGAAGAGCATCGTGGTGTTACAGAAAAGTGGCTTAAAGAAAATGGATTTAATTACCATTCTCTTCTTATGGGAAAACCTCGTGGTGGAAATTATCACTGGGTAGATAACCACTTGGTTCGTGCAACGCGATACAACGGAAAGTTTACCGATTTGGTAGAAAAAGAAGTAACCATAGAAGTGTTTGATGATGGCTTTCACGACTAACATTCAAACCATGACTGAATTAGCAGCTCAGGGCAAACAGCCCGAGGTGCTTTTTTGGGTGGGATGTGCGGGTAGCTTTGATGAGCGTGCCAAAAAAATCACCAAGGCATTTGTAAAACTATTAATTAAAGCAGACGTTTCCTTTGCCGTGCTTGGTCCTGAAGAAAGTTGTACAGGAGATCCTGCGAAGCGAGCTGGAAATGAGTTTTTGTTCCAGATGCAAGCCATGACCAACATTGAGGTACTCAATGGTTATGAGGTGAAAAAGATCGTAACGGCTTGTCCACATTGTTTTAATACGCTAAAAAATGAATATCCAGGCTTAGGTGGAAGCTATGAAGTTGTGCATCACACACAGTTTTTAAAGCAATTACTCAACGAAGGAAAATTAAAAGTTGAAGGCGGTTCGTTTAAAGGAAAACGCATCACCTTTCACGATCCATGTTATTTGGGTAGAGCAAATAATGAATATGAAGCGCCACGAGCTGTTTTATCAAAACTTGAGAGCGAGCTTGTTGAAATGAAAAGCTGCAAAGCGAAAGGGCTTTGCTGTGGAGCAGGCGGTGCGCAAATGTTTAAAGATGCTGAGCCAGGAAATAAAGAAGTCAATATTGAACGTACCGAACAAGCCTTGGCAACAAAACCGGATATTATTGCGGCAGGCTGTCCGTTTTGCAACACCATGATGACTGACGGTGTGAAAAACAAGGAGCAAGAGAGCAAGGTTGCCGTAATGGATATTGCAGAACTTTTAGAACAAGCACAAGACTTATAATATGTTTGTACCCTTCGAGGAATTAGATAATGAGGCACGTGTATGGGTTTATCCTGCAAGTCGCCCCTTTACAGACGCGGAAGTAGTTGAAATTTCCCAAAAACTAGAAGACTTTTTGACGCAATGGACAGCACATGGTTCATCTTTAAACGCAAGTTTTTCGCTGCCTTACAACCGTTTTATTGTTATCGCTTTAGACGAAAATGCGCAGTCTGCTACGGGATGTTCCATTGATGCGTCAGTGCGTATCATACAAGAATTAGAAAAAACCTATAACGTGGTGCTCCTTGATAAAATGAACATCTGTTTTAAGCAAGGTGAATACATCACCTACAAATCAATTGCTGATTTTAAGGCAATGGTTAAGAGTAAATCTGTTTCAGAAAACACGCTTGTCTTTAACAATCTTGTGTTAAACAAAGACGAATTTTTAAGCGAATGGGAAGTTCCCGCAAAAGACAGTTGGCACGCACGCTATTTTTAGCCTATATTTAGGTTATGCTTCGCGCTTTTTTATTTCTTATTCCTGCCTGTTTGTTCGCTCAGTCGCAGCCACAATGGGTAGATAGTATTTATACCAAAATGTCCCTTGACCAAAAAATTGGTCAGCTTTTTATGGTTATGGCGTTTCCCGATGGAAACTTTTCAACGCAACAAAAAACGATACATCAGATTAAAAAACAGCATATTGGCGGTGTTTTATTTTCAAAAGGGTCTTCAATCAAACAGCTACAAGACACAAAACGGTATCAGCGTTTTTCAGAAACACCATTGCTAGTTGCTGCCGATGCGGAGTGGGGCATGGCAATGCGATTGCAAGACGTATGGCCTTATCCATATGCGATGACATTGGGCGCGCTACCCAACGATGAATTGGTTTATGCACTTGCCAAACAACTGGGAACGCGAAAACGCAAAATGGGTGTGCACGTTTCTTTCGCGCCTGTGGCAGATGTAAATACCGAAGCGGATAACCCCATTATTGGAGTTCGTGCATTTGGTGACAATCCTATTCGCGTAGCTAAAAAAACACAAGCCTTTATGGAAGGATTGCAAGACGCTGGTATAATAGCAGTTGCCAAGCATTTTCCCGGTCATGGCGCATCAACTGCCGATTCACATAAAACACTCCCGCGAATAAATAGCTCCAAAGAAGCAGTGGACAGCATCGATTTAGTTCCCTTCAAAAGCTTAATTTCAAAGGGTGTAAAAGGAGTAATGGTAGGCCATCTCGATATTCCGGCGCTCGATAACAGCGGTTTACCAGTATCGACTTCTAAAAAAGTGGTAACCCAAATGTTACAACAACAATTGGGCTTTAACGGACTTGTTTTTACCGATGCATTGGATATGAAAGGAATCACCACAGCTGTTGATTCCCCTGCCTTAGCTGCTTTTTTGGCGGGAGCAGATGTATTGGTTATGCCGTTGCAACTAGAGAAAGCCATTTCAGCAATCAAAACGAGTTATGCCAATGGAGACATTACGGAAGCAAGATTAGCAACTTCTGTAAAGAAAATTCTTAGCGCAAAATACGCATTGGGATTACATCAAAACAAAACAGTTAAAACGACTGGAAATCCATTGATAAATACGTTTTATGATATGTATTTACGAAAACAAATTGCGGAACAAAGTATTGTGGAGATACACGCCCAAAAGGATGCATTTCCATTACAAAATGATATAACTGTGCATTACGTATCCCTTGGGGAGCCATCGTCAAACGATTTTTTATACGCTTTACGTGAGCAAACAACTACCATTCAAATTCTCAAAAACACGCTTAAAACAACTGAATTGACAGTGAAAGCTATTGTGGTTGGTGTTCACGCAAACACCTCTTCGCCGTGGACGAATCAATCACTTTCAGAAAGCGATATTGCTGTTCTAACACACTTAAGTACACACTCAAATGTTCATGTGGTGCTTTTTGCAAAACCGTATGTGATTTCGCAGCTTCCAAATCTATCCTCTTTTGCAAGCGTGCTATTGGCGCACGAGCAACAAAGCGCATTTGCAAAAGCGGCTGCACGGCTGCTTTTTGGTGAAATTAAGACATTAGGCGTTTTGCCTATATATATTGAAAGGTAATTTGGAGGATTTATGTGCGTTTAACGAGCCGTCAGTTTGAGTGAATTTTACAAATATATATTCGTAAAATTTGTATCGAAAACGGATGTTTTTAAAGTGAATACTTCTCGATACAACCCAATAATTTGTTGGGCCACTCGAAGTGACCTTAAATTGCGGAGTATAACAAAAGTGATTCAATACACATTTACGATTTTACACGTCAATCTTTTCCCATACTTTTGTGATATGCGAATAAAATTTCATTCCCTAAAAAATCACCGCTTCGTATGAAAATTGCCATTGTTTGTTATCCCACTTATGGGGGTAGTGGCGTTGTGGCTACTGAGCTTGGTATTTCCTTAGCCGATAGAGGTCACGAAGTCCATTTTGTCAGTTACAAACAGCCCGTGCGTTTGCAGTCTTTAGCAGGAAACCTTCACTTCCATGAAGTGCATGTGCCCAAATACCCGCTGTTTCATTTTCAACCGTATGAATTGGCGTTGTCGAGTATGTTGGTGGAAATGGTCAAGTTGCATCAGATTGATTTGTTACACGTCCACTATGCTATTCCGCACGCCTATGCAGCCTATATGGCAAAGCAGATGCTTAAGGAATCGGGGATTGATATTCCAGTAATTACCACGCTGCACGGATCAGATATTACGCTTGTTGGAAATCATCCATTTTACAAACCTGCGGTAACGTTTAGCATTAATAATTCTGAGTTGGTTACAGCAGTTTCAAAAGATTTA
>CATAMV010000107.1 GCA_949487855.1 Bacteroidota bacterium | reverse complement strand
AAGAGCCGTTTTGGATTAAAATAAACTTGGGTTTATTTTTTGTCTTCTGCAAGCATTGCTGCAGCGTGACCTTGGTTGTGAGCTAATGCTACAATAATTTTATCGTCCATAATTTCTATTATTTTGACGTTAAACTTATGTAACGCTTGATCCGGGTGCGTTCTCTCCACCCGCGACTATATTATAATACCCAGTCCACACGGGTCATATAAAAAAGTGAATTAAGATATTCACTTTTTAAATATACAAAAAAAAATAGATTTACTTAATTATAGAGAAACTAAAACCCTTAGAATGAATAAATTATTTTTTTGAATCCGTTCTTTAAGTCAAAAAACATATACATTATTGCGTGGAGTATTTAATAATTTCACTTTCTGGAAGTTCGCCCAAATCATTGGTTGTTTTAATCCATGCATCCAGCCGGCGTTCAAACGCACGTATTTCAGTTGTATAGCTTGAGTCGCTAGCCAAATTATGGAGTTCAAATGGGTCCGTTAGCAAATCATAAAACTCTATTGGGGATTTTGGTGTTTGGAACCATCGCTTTTGATTCGCGTTTAATAAATCTTTATCATTAAGTTCCATAAGTCGTCGCATCATGGGTACTTGCTTGCGGTAATTCACATCCAACGCATGTGGAAGCGATACATTGTAATTACGGATAAGTTTAAATCGCTTGTTCTTTATGGCACGAATCCTATCTACTTGACCATCAAATCTGTCTGCAGCAGCCACAAGATATTCCCTGGCCTTGGTCTTGTTGTTTAAAATGGATTTGCCTTGTAAGTAGCTGGGTAATGTGATTTTAGCAAGATCTAGTACAGTTGGAGCTAAATCAACAAAGCTCCAAAGATCATCATTTCGAGTTCCAGCTTTCTCACTTTTTGGGAGTTTAATCATTAGTGGAACTCTGATTCCCGAATCATATATGGCCCGTTTGTGACGGGGAAAAGGCCCTCCGTGGTCACTGTAAAAGAAAATATAACTATTCTCATATAATCCTTGGGCTTTGAGTTCCGCAATAAGTTTTCCAATCTCATTGTCCATACGCACCAAATTACTATAATTGGTTGCCATATCTTCTCTAATAACGGGATCGTCAGGAAAATATGGAGGAATGTTTTTGACCTCATCAGGAGTTACATGGCGTTTGCTATTCTGTTGTTTCCAAATTTGAGACTCGTGTGTGATTTGAAAATTAAACACTGCAAAAAAGGGCTGCCCTTCGGCACGATTTCGCCAGTGGATATTAGCTTTCTCTTCTCCCTGACAATAACGGCATGTTTGATCCCAAGCGTCTTTGCTTATTCTAAAATTATAATCTTGCTTGTTGTTATTGGTGCAGTAATATCCAGCTTCTCTTAAATACGTTGTAAAGGGTTTGATGTCAGCCGAAAATTTTGGAGAATAATTAGGGATTCCTAGTTCAGGTTGATTCGTATCACGCCCTTCATTATAAGTGCGCATGTTGTGGGTTCCCAAAGTAGTGGGGTACATTCCCGTAATTATGGCACTTCTAGCTGGTGCGCAAACAGGTGTTGTAGCATGCATATTATCGTAAATGACACTGTCCTCTGCTAATGCTTCTAAATGCGGTAAATTAGCTGTGTCATCCCCATACATGGGGAAAAATTCGGGGGATTGATCTTCGCTAACAAGCCAAATGATGTTGGGCTTTTCATGGGTATTACAACTCATAATGCATACTAATAGAGCCATACTAAAACCCTTACATATGTTTTTTTTCATTCTATAAATTTAGGATAATTGCTTTTGTAGCTATCAAAAAAAAGTTCGCCAATTTTTTTCATACCAATATAATTGTAGTGACATGCAGGCTTTCCATTCCAAAAATGGGTATATGTGGGCGTATAATTATCATTTAGTGGGTCATTGCTTTTTTCGACTAAAGTAACATTTGGCAGACTCTTAACCGCTTCTTTCATGCCTTTTACTACTTTTTTACTACCTACATTAAGCATCAAAAAAGGGAGTTCGGGAGCGTTGTAGTGTACTCTAACTTTTTGAATGAGCTTCCTTATATTTTCTCCATATGTTTCAGATGGTAGGGCACCGTATTTATTACCACTATCTGATTCACCCTGCACCCAAATCATTCCAGCTAATTCATAGCTCCCTGGAGGTAGTTTTGAGAGTTGTTCGTCAGCTGTTTCGATAAAATCATTAAAAAGTTTTGGCTTGTTTTCCTCATTAATTAGCTTCGCTTTCGCTATGCTCCACTCAGGATTCCAAGCCCCGTACAACGAAGTCCCTCCTTGAGAGCGTTTAATAAAAACAAAGTTTTGATTTGGGTATGCCTTCGACAGATTAATGCCAAAAAACAACTCCGGTCCAAAACATTTTTTTAGTCTAAACTTTTCTTTCACAAATTGCCACGGATCAGTGACATTCAAAACGCCATCCATAATTAAAGGATTTTTTGTGTTCTGAACCGAACCTTTATAGTAAAATTGAATACGTTTTTGAGCAAATGAAAGTCCATTTAAATCTTCTTCTGTAAGCATACTTGCATCTCCTCTCCCATCCATATTAGACTGTCCAGCAAACAAAAAAACCTTAGTTTTTTTGGCCTGCTGCGCACTGACATTTAGCATTGTTGCTATCAAAATGAATCCTGTAAAAACAAGTGATCGGAATTGCATAATCTGTTTCATTATTACTTTATGTTGATGTGTTCTAATACATCTTTTTTGATTTGATGTTTTGGCTTAAACTGTCTATCAATTTTCTGTATTTAGGCAAATCTGCCAGGTTATTCATTTCTAGCGAGTCTGCTTTTAAATCATATAGCATATTGTCATAAACCGCTCCTGTATCCTCGCTCGTCCATTCCGCATATAAATAATCTGGGGATGAAATCATATCTCCGTTCCAAATTCTAGAAAAACTTACAGATTTTGAAATTAAGCTTGGATCTTTTAGGTTGCTCACCAAAGATGTTCCCTCAACTGGCTGGGGAGCTTCAAATCCTAGTAATTCAGCTATGGTTGGGTATAAATCAATTAGTTCCACATAACTCATCGATTGTGATTTTTGGGTTAGCCCAGGAACGCGTATCATTAGTGGCACTCTGTTTTCTACACTAAAGAGGTTGTGTTTAGACCAGCGGTTATGTTCCATGAGGCTAAAACCATGGTCACTTGTGAAAATGACAATGGTATCATCGCGCATGCCCAATTCATCTAAAGCCTTCAAAACTTTTCCAACTTGTGCATCTGTATAGCTTACACAAGCATAATATCCGTGAATTAACTGTTTTGCAAAATCTTCATCAAGCGTATGTAAGGCGCCATTGCGAGCAGCTCCTTCAACATCTTTTGGAATCCCTTTATACTTCACTAACTCATACCAGTTTCCAGCCGAGCGTGGCCCATTTTCTGGAAAGGTATTGTTTTGGGGTAGTTTGATATCTTCAACATCATAATAATCCCAGTATTTCTTTGGAGCATTAAACGGCAAATGTGGTTTTAAAAAGCCAACAGCTAATAAAAATGGCGCCCCATCTCTTTTTAATTTTTTTAAATCCTGAATGGCTTTGTTTGCAATCTTTCCATCCTTATATGATTCATCTGCTGTTTCCAGTTTTTCGAATGGGTAAACTCCTGGAATTCCTTCTGCATCAAAAGCTTTACTACTTGCTTTATCAATATAGTCAGGGTCATTAAAACGTGCTTTAGGCCGCCATATTTCAGACCACGTATGCTTCATATCGTTTCTGTTGTGTGATATTTTACCATTGCTAATCGTGGTGTATCCATTTGACTTTAACAGCCCCGGAAAAGTGATTGCGTCTGGCATATCATTGCTTATAGAGGTGGTGAATTTTTTGAAGTACGATTTCGTTGGGCGTATTCCGGTTAGTATGCTTGCGCGCGAAGCACCACATGTGGGGATATTTACAAAAGCATTGTTAAACTGAACCGCATCATTGGCAAAATTGGTGATGTTGGGCGCCACAATATGTTGAGCTCCATATGTGGGTAGTACAGGCCTTAGGTCATCTACAATAATGAAGAGTACATTTTTCGGTTTTGTTTCTTGAGCTATACTTATTGTTACTAAAAACAACAACGTGAAAAATGTGAATACAATAGTTCTCATTGAAATCGATTTTTTGAGTTGAATTAATTTACATCCTTTTTTGCATTAATAATCGCTTCTCTAAGAGCAAAATATGCTGGCTTAGGATTTTGATTTTGATCAAAAATAAATCGGTACATGTCGTGATGTTTTCCTTTTAAGCCGTCTACCATGCCCCAGGTATTGTAGGTAACTACCCCTTGATTTCGTTTTGAGAGTAAGACTTTAAGAATATTGGCATAAGCATCAGCTTGTTCTTTTAAGGCTTGTTGACTTTGTACAGAATCCCAAATTTTATAATCAATTTCTGTGACATGAAAGTCCAATCCATTCTGATGAGCCCAATCTATTAGTGAGGCAAAATAGTCCAATTGCTTTTTATCGAGTGCAAGGGGTTTGTCGCTTCGTAAATGGGCTTGCCACCCCAAGCCGCCGACACGATACCCTTTCTCTTTGAGGTAAAGTATCGTTTCTTTCACTTTTTCCCACATTTTAGGTTCCATGCCGCCATGCTGATTAAACACCAAACTTTTTTTGGTTGCGTATTTATTCGCAATCTCAAAAGCCTTCGTAATGTAAACTGGCACATCGTTTTCGTCTCTGCCAATTTGTTCCCATGGGTTTTCCCACAGCGTAACTCCGGGCTTCTCTTCAAACCAATTGCCGTCTGGAGTAATGGTTTCATTTACCACATCCATCCATTTCACTGAGGGCTCTTTATTCATCCGTTTGCATAGGGCAGTAAAGAACTCGGTCATGTTTTTTTCCAATTCCTTCTTTGTCCTATTATCTGCTTTTGCCCAATGCGATGCTTGAGGGCTGACAGGTCCATGAATCCGTAAGGTGATATTGTGCTTATCTGCAAAGTCAAGATAATCGTCAATCAAGCGCCAATCCCAGACTCCAGGTTTGGGGTGAATACGTGCTTGCTTGGCGCAGTTTTCAGGAGTTGAATAAGTAAACTCGTCTAAGAACAAATCTGAAACCTTGGTGTTTAATTGTCTATGGTTAAGAGTTGCGCCAACATAAACTCGTTCAGTGTTATAGCCATTGTTGTTTAATAAATCTTTTATCCCCCCACTATTCTTCTTGACTTGTGGCTTTGGTTGTGGTTTAGATACTGGCGATAAAAAGTCTATCGCTTTCTTTTTAAGTTCTTTGTAGATTTCTGCATAACCGTCTAAGCCAATATGATTTTTTGTTTCCAAAGGGTCTGTGCTGTAGTCAAAAAGCTCTTCTTGAACTATATCCTTGTCGGTAATGTTTTGACCAATCTTCGTTTTGTTTACCCAAAGGGTATAGCGATACGTGGCCGTTCTAAAACTATACCCCATTTTTTGATTTCTTGGATATTGGCTAACAGCAAAATCTTTAACAGATTGCTGCTGCCCCAACATAAGTGGCAATAAGGTGGTGCCGTCAAGGTTTGCTGCAGGTGCTATTTGCGCCATGTCTGTCAATGTGGGGAAAATATCTACAAACTCTGTTGGTGATATTATTTTTTGAGCCGCACGTGTTTTAGGGTTATAAATGATAAGTGGCGAGCGTGTAGCTTGTTCAAAATTAGAATGCTTTGTCCACATGCGGTGGTCTCCTAAGTGAAAACCGTGATCACCCCAAATAACAATAATGGTGTTGTCCATTAAGCCGCTTTGTTTAAGTTTTTGCATGATTTTACCAATTTGAAAATCAATAAATGAAACGCATGCATAATATCCATGAACAAGTTCTCGCTGGAAGTTAACATCTAATACCAATTGCCCATTGTTGTCTGTTGTATAAAAACGGTCATCCATAGGGTAGCTTGCTATTTCACCTGCTCTTTTAAAAGCTAAATTTCCAATATTCGTACCCTGCTCTTGAAACGCTGCCAAAGGCATGCGTTCTCTCTTATAGAAGTTCCAGTATTTTTGAGGTGCTGAAAAAGGTAAATGCGGTCGTTTAAAACCAACAGCAAGGAAAAAAGGTTTTGTGTTTTGAGACAAATCGTCAATCATACGAACAGCCTCTGCTGCAATGGCCCCATCTGCATACGCTTCATCAGGAGCAGGGCTTGATGAAAAAGGAGGTCTAAATGACTTCTTTAGAAATTCTCCGACTTTACCAGGCTTTAAATTGTTTTTTTTGATTATGTCGTTAATTCTGGCCTTGATTTCCTGATTTTGATAATATCCCATCATAGGAGAACCCCATTCTTTTGGATACCTAAGCTGATGTGCGCGTTTAAATGGTTTTGACCACGAAGGTGCATCAATTTGTTTATCAACACCACGTGGATCGAATATTTTACCAACACCCGCAGTGGTATAACCCATTTGCTTAAAGTGCTGTGGTAGGGTAACCACATTTGGAAGTTTATCACGCATTCGGGTTTTCAAATCATAGACTTGTGTTTTGTCGGGGCGCAAGCCCGTGAGCAGGCTAATTCGGGATGGACTGCAAATGGCTTGCTGGGTATGTGCATTAAGAAATAAACTTGATTTTCGCGCCAACAAATCCATGTTGGGTGTAACAGCAAGGTTGTCACCAAAACTACGAATGGTTGGTTTTAAATCATCAACAGCAATAAACACTACGTTTAATGGTTGATCATTTTGGGCACACATAGTATATGTGCAAACGAATAATACTAGATAGCGGAAAATATGCATTGGGCTGAGTGTAGTTGTTTATTTTACGTTTTTATTTTTTCATGATTTTTGCCACACGCTTTATGTTGCTTTCAGTTTGGTAAGTTATAAAATACAAGCCCTTCTTTAGAAATGAAAGCTCATAATGCGCTTGGGGCATGTCCCAGCGTTTTTGAAGTTTCCCATTTATGTCAAACAGAGACATGCTACGCATGGTAGCATTTGCTGACACACTAAAACTGTTGTGTGTTGGATTTGGATACACGTGTATTGAGGGATTAACTTCTTTAATACTTAATATACTCTCAGAAACAGAAAAGTCATCGAAATAGTATGTTCCAACATTAGCGCCACACATAAGTTGAAGTTCGATCGATGTCGTTCCTACAGGAACGTCAAAAGAAAACTCGTAGGGTGATCCAGAATAAGAAGTTCCTAATACATATTCGGTTGAAACACTATAATTAATTACGCCCTGGTTATATTTTACTCGTAATTTGAACGGTAAGTCTGCTGTACTGCCTTTTCCATATACCGAAAAAGTCAAACGCTTGTTATCTAAACTTCCATTAGCGTTATATGTCGTGTTAGACAGCAAAGCGGTATTTAAATTTCCTGATTGAAAAACATTTATTTTTGCACCGTATGAACCGCTTCTTGAACTGAATGAGGCATTCTCATACGTTGCTTTGTCGGCAGCTATACTACCCGCAGCCTCTGGTTTTTTTGCAAAAAAAGTCCAGTTAGTATCGTGGCCACATTCAAAGTCCATGTTTTTTAACACATTACTATCCTTACAACTGGGTTCTGTATATGGATTTAGAAGTGCATCCTTAACGTCATCTACCCAAATACTACTTTCAAAAACAGTACTAGCTGAAGTAGATTTTGGCGAAAAACTAGTAATGGAAAAGTAGTCGAAATCATAAGCAATCATTCCAGCATCTTTTCTAAAATGTATGGTTTTATTAGAAGATCCGCCTGCATCCCATGCTGAGAAGGCAAACCCCCTATCTATAGCCGCATTGGCAACATAACCATAGTAGGTCACTCGCGATTTTGGGTCTGGACCTCCGTCGGCATAGCCTGTCCCATTAGGTGGGTCATTGGCAGAAATTTGCCTTAAATCGCCTTCTGAATAGTCATATCCGTAATAATTATCGGCTCCAAACTCGGCCAAGTAAACTGCTACTGCGGGATTAAATCCGGCTGCCCAATTGGCAACAACATCAAATTCATTTGAAACATTATTTATATCTGCTGCAGTGCCCCAGCTATTATCATTATACCTATAATCACTTGATTTAGTGAACTGAAACGGACGATAATAGTGAAAAGTAGCTATTAAATAATTGTCATTGTTTATAATTTGAGGACTAATTGTTGTAATGGCTTCGAAGCTTGTTTTTGTTCCCCCTGTGATGATTATTTTTCTTGTAACATTATTCCCTCCAGAGTTTCTGACAATTGAAATTACCTCTGTATTTATGGTGTTCATATCTGTTTCAGAAATATGAAAATAAGGCTCGTTAATCACTTCAAAAATCAAATCATCGCTATATGTTTTAAAGCGATCGGCTACTTGTTCCCAAATGGAATAAAATTTTGCAAGATCAGCAGCACGTTTTGCTGAAGTAGGATGCGTATAATACGCTGTTTGGCTTGGGTCAAAGGTGTAAATAAACTCCGATTTTAGTGTTGCCCCATGAAAATCAAGAATTACAACAAGGTTGTTTGCCAAGCCCCAGCCGATAACTGCCTCCAGCCTGTCTAGGTAGCTGTCACTTACAACAAAATCTGATCTTGACCCTGTAAACGTTGTGTTTTCATTTGAGCTGAAAGATGTTGTACTTCCCGTAGTTCTATTACCAAAAAAATCAATGGGAATACGCACATTGGTAAAGCCCGCTTGTGCTACTTCTTGAAAGTATTGTTCAGTAGCAATTCCAGACCAATTTCCTTCTACTGGTGCACTCAAAACATTTCCTAGGTTAATGCCACGACCCATTTTGTCAACTAGCTCCTGCGGAGTCTGTTGAGCGCCTAAAAAACCCGCTACTAAAAATAGCAGCAGGTTCTTAGCATTGGTTATAGTAAATCGTAAACGCTTATTTCTTATCAGCATTTTTCCTAGCCTCATTACTCATGAGCATCATTTTTTGTGCTTGTTTTTTTCCAAATTCTGCCGCTAGCTTTTGCTGTGCATTTGCATATTCGGCCTTGTATATAGCTTGCCTATCTTCTTTGGAAATGTTTTTATTTGCCTTGATTTTTGCATTTGCGTTCATAACTCTTTCCAACATAACGTTATAAACAACCTTTTCTTGGTTTTCGTTCAAGTCCATTTTTTCGGCAATATATGTAGCGAAAAGGGTAGCTCTTCCTTTTTGATATTTTGTTGGTTCTTGGGCCTGTGCTGTAACGGCAAAAAGCATTAAACAGATAAAAGTGATTAAATTTTTCATATTGATTTAAAAATAAACCCAGCGTGAAAATCACGCTGGGTTTTTGTAGTTAATTTATTTTTTGATTAGTCTAAGTGCATTACTCTCGTTAATTTTTGCGAAATAAATACCGCTCGACAAGTCTTCAATGCTGATTCTCTCATTGTTAGATTGAATACTTAATGATTTAACAAGCTTTCCAGCAACATTGTAGATTTCTAATTTATCATTTGCTGCTGCATTTTCAGCAATGAAATACGTATCGGCTGGATTTGGATACAGTACAATATTTGACTTATAGTTTTCATCTACCGAAGCCGTTGGAGAAACCGTAATCGCATGAAATTCAACAGTTCCACTTTGATTTGCAGTTGTATAACCACCGCTGCCATTACTTTGTCTAACGTATAGCGTAATCGGATACATTGTACCAGCCCAGTTCGAATTGGTCAAATCAATTGCATAGGTTTGAACCGCTGCATCATTAGTGGTAATTGTAGTATTATAATATCTTGTGCCAGTGCCATCAGATTTAGGATGCATAACGGTAAGTGCATCATTTACTGAATTGTTTTTCAACTGAATTGTTAAAATTTTACTCACATCTGCATTTACGGTATAATCCCAACTCTTTAATTGTGGGTTAGAATTATCCATGTTTAAGGTATGAATTCCAGTATTTGAGTCAACTGTAGATGTTGCGTTGTTTGGATACCATCCTGAAGTAAAGTCACCACTTGCGGGCATTTCAGAAACACTGCGTTTTACGCTTATATCATCTAAGTATGTTGTAGAGCCACCTGTAATGCTAAATATTTTTAGCGTTGCCCAAGTATTTGCTAACGTAACAGTGGTAGTCACAAATTGCCAGGTGTTAGCAGTTTGAATAGCCGTGATTTCCGGTTGATCTACACCGCTGTTTTTTGCTAAATTTTCAGTAAACTCCGCTTTAACGGTAACCCCAGCGCCATTTGATATCTGAACTTTGACTCTGTTTCCTTGAGCGCCATATATCCAGAAGCTAATCACATAGTCTCCTGCACCACCAACTCCTTTCATCGTGGCTGCTGAAAATTGATCGTGTTTTATGTGTGCATTTGAACCCGTGTCTTCGGATAATCTGAATGAACCGCTCGTAGTGGAACCATTGCGGTCAACGGTACCATCCCAACCACTCGCAGGTGTAGCAGCTTGGTTGGTAGCGGTCCAATTTGAGGCATCAGTATCAAAACCTTGATTAAGAATTAGCTCATCTTGAGCGTGAATTAGTGTCATTGGAAATGCCAACAACAGAATTATATATAAATGTTTCATGATATTTATTTTAAAGTTAATGTTAATATTTATTGTTCTTCAGCAGGAAAGGCTTTTGCACCTTCAATAAAAAAGTTTCTAAGCAAATATTGTCCATTGTTGTGTGCTGCTCCATCCTTTCTAAAGAAACGCCAGTATAAATAGACAGTTTTTGTGTCTGGAGCGACTTGAACAAGTTTACCACTTACCATATTAAAGGCGTCGGGGTTTGCTGCAGAAAGAGCACCCCATTGTGGAGCAGTTGACCAAGACGAGTCGGACACACCCATGACATCTGTCCATGTAGATGTATCCAATGAATTCGTTCCATCCGTACTTAGGTATTGAGCAAGCGATTTGTTATATCGATCAATAATGACAGCGCCGTAACCAAATGCTTCCCAAAAAGAAACGCGGAGTTTTTTGATATCCGTCCCTTCAACAGGAATCTTAAGTTCAACAGCGGCATCCGTTGTAGCATTTGTCCATTGATACTTTAACGCTGGCTTTGCAATTTTTCCATGATTTGATACATGAACAAATGCAGATGAAGCCCCATTTAAAGATGGAAACGTAATTTGTGTTCCTGCTCCAGCACTAAAGTCATTTTCATAAACAGGTGTGGTTTCCCAACGCAACTCAACCTCTAATGTTAGAACATCATCGAACGTGAATTCGCTATCTGTAGCATTTGTTGCCTTTAGGCTAAGTATGTGAACACCTAAGGGTAAGTCTGCATCGGCAGCCACGGTTACCTTACCCGTAGCATCTTCCACACTGAAAAAGTTAGAATAATCAATAGCTTCCTCACCTGCGGCTACATCGGGTTGGTTGTTTACCAATGATTTAGGAAAAATAATTTCCCAACTTGTTGGAGCCATTCCGTCGACAACAGGAGCTGCTGTAGTGTAACCAGAATAAGGAGAGAGAACAACCTTAGAAAGGGCTGTAGTAGTACCATTCTTAAAAAGTTCAATAGTTGGTGGATCGCCTACAATAATGTTTACAAGGTTTGTTACGGCAACTTTTCCAACATTAGTAGTTACTTCAACAGAGAGAAAATTATCGCCTGAGACAGCACCACTTTCTTTAGAAATTTCTCCTGTAATCTTATCGATTTTAAACCCTGCTGGAGGGTCAATAAGTGCATATTCAACACTACTTACCACACCATCGGTTGAAGTGTCTGAGTAGGATACCGTAGCAACAACTCCTTGTTGAAAAATTCCAGCGTTAACAGTTGTATTGTCTGCGCTTAAGGTTACAGGTACATCAAGAACGGTTAAATTAAAAACATCTTGATGAATGGCCAATCCGTTAATATTCGACACACCTACATCAATAGAATACGTTCCTGATGATATGGTGTTATTAGTATTATTGTAACTAATAACCCCTGTATCTAAATCAATTGAGAAGGAATTTAACGTATAGCTGCTGTTCGTTGGAGAAGAAACTTCAATAAGACGAAAACGATATGGCAACTCTGAGGAAAAGGTGGGTGTAGTACCTGTAATTGTACCAACCATTGGATATGAATTAGCTGCCGTGTATACTAATGACCCATCATTGCTGTTTAAAATAGGTTGCTCAAATGGGGGCATCACCGTTTCTTCGTCTTCACATCCCAGCATAAATAAGAGGAAAAACAACGGAATTAAAAGTAAGCTTTTAGACGTATTCATTTTGATTAGTTTATAAGGTTGTTTGTGTTCTTTTCGATTTGTGGAATTTGCAAAAACATGACTTCAGACTCCACATCGTTTAGCTCAATATCTACCGAAGCTTTAAAGTTTGGGTTGTTGTTGTGCGCGTTTATGGTATGCTCCAAAAAGTATGCATATCCTCTGCGCCTGTTGTTGTGTGAGTCGTCGCCTTCACCCAATAGCTCAAATCGATATTCTTGCATAATGGCGTTTCTAAAACTATCCTGATCTCCCAAATATCCAGCGTGGGGTACTTGACCAACTCTTTGCAAGACTGTTGTAACGTAATCAAGTGCATCTGGTTTTTGTAATTCATTTGAAATCTCTGCGAGCATCAATAACAAGTCTGCATAACGGAACACAATGATATTTTGACTGTTATATTGATTCGAATTGGAGGTGTCTTTCTCAGCGTATTTAAAAAAGTATGGAAATGAAGATCCGAAATTATTTCTAGAGGCATTGGTTGGGTAAACGCGTACTGGCGATCCATTGTCTATCCTTGTGTAATCATGTAAATATGTTGACGCTAAACGTGGATCTGAAGGGTAAGTTGCAGCATGAGCATCATACACATCTGCAGCAACATTAAACCATCCAAAAGCTTGACCAGCTTTATACTTCCAAGGCGTGTAATTACGACCCATTTGTGAATTGGCCGCATCTTTACTTATTTGAAGCTCAAAGATAGATTCAGAAGTGTTTTCGTTTTTTCCATCAAATAAGGTTGCATAGTCTGAAACAAGTGCATATTGACCTTCTACCTTTTTGGCCTCATCATAAGCCAAATTCCAATAGTCCATTTCAGATTTACCATCCTCTTGAAGGGAAGGACTAGTCGCCAATGTCATGTAAACTTTAGCAAGCAACATGTTAGCAGCATATCCTTTAGGATAACCAACTGTTGCATTTTCATCTGTAATCAATTGGCTGGCTAATGTGGCATCCGCAATAATTTGCGCATACACTTCCTTTGAAGGGCTTAGTGCTTTATTTACGTTGTTTTCGTCTGGCACATTCAACCACAGTGGAATATCTCCCCACAAACGCGTGAGTTTAAAATAAGCTAATGCTCTTGCAAAATACGCCTGTCCAACAACAGCATTGATACGCATTTGGTCTTGGTCAGTCGTGTTGACATCATACATCGAATTTTCAATAACAGTGTTAGCCCTTGTAACAAAACTATATAAGCCAGACCAAGTACCTTGGGTATCACCATTGTCGTTTGGCTTCAACTTGAACAAGTTTGCATTCCACTGAGAGGTGAGTCTATTCCCCTGTCTTCTGGTAACAAAAAGTCCAGAAAATCCATTTTCCACAAATAAGCGTCTTTCTTGGGCGTCATAAGATGCCAAAGCAGCAAAGACACCGTCGCGTGCAGCCTCAGCACTTTGCGGATCTTGATAAATAGATTGATCTAAAAATGGTGGGGATTCATCTAAATCACAAGAGGACAAAACAATGAGTGTTAAAGCAAAACAAAAACTCCTCAAAAGCTGTTTTGAATTTATATTAATCAGTAGTATTGTATTCATCAACATAGTTTATAGATTTAAGTTTAAGCCTAATAAAAAGTTTCGTGCGTTAGGAGGTCCGTTCCAGTCCACGCCTGTGATAAGCCCCGTCCACATAAAACTTGTGATCTCTGGGTCATACCCACTATAGTTTGTGAATGTGATTAAGTTTTGACCTGTGATATAAATATTTGCGCTTTTAAAAGGACCCTTACCTTCAATTGGAATATCATAGCCCAGCGTTATGTTGTTGAGACGTAAAAAACTTCCGTCTTCAACGAATCGATCCGAGATAGCTCTTTCCTCGGGATTACCTACTACGGAATATCCAATTCTAGGATAAGTGTTTGTGGGACGATCTGAACGCCAAGCATTGTGATAAGCGACGGGCAAGATATTTCTTGTTAATCCCTCTGCATTACCAAGTTGTAATAGATTTCCATTGATAATATCATTGCCATAAACACCATTTAATAAAGCACTCAAAGTAAATTGCTTATAAGTAAGCGACAAATTAAATCCGAATGTATAATCTGGATTAGGGTTTCCAATAATGGTTCTGTCGTCATCGTTAATAGCACCATCTCCGTTTTGGTCTATTATTTTTATATCTCCAGCTTGAGCAGAACCTATGAAGGTATCGCCTTCTTGGTAAATCCCATCTGTTTGATATCCATAAAATACTGCAGATTCCTCTCCTTCAATAAATACGTTTGCAGGGTATTTGAAGTAATTCCCTCGACTAATTGAGTTTCCTAAAACAAACCTTCGATCTACATAAGCACCATTTAATAAAATTGGTGCTAACGGTTGAGAAGATAACGCCTCTATCCTTGTTCTGTTAAAGGCAATATTTCCACCAAAAGAAAGTTGAAAGTCATCTTTATTTATGGGTGAGAATTGAAGCGCAACCTCAAGTCCTTTGTTTGATAATTCACCTCTGTTTACAAGTAAGTTTTGGAAGCCCGTAGATGGTGCAATTTGTGAATTTAACAACAAATCTTTTGTCCTTTTATCATAGGCATCAATGGTTCCTGTGATAGTGCCATCCATTAAAGAGAAATCTAGCCCGATATTTGATTGTTCAGTAGTTTCCCAAGTAAGGGAAGCGTTCGCAATATTATTGAGCAATAAAGGGACGCTAGTTCCATTGTCCGCATTGCCATAAAGTACCGATGAGTTAATTCCATAATTAGACAAAGTCCCGTATGCGCCAATCCCGTGATTCCCAATTTGACCCCAACCGAGACGGAGCTTTAATTGATCAAAAACCTTTAGTTTTTTTACAAAAGATTCACGATGTAAGTTCCAAGCAAAAGCGCCCGATGGAAAAATACCATATCGCTCAGATTCTAAAAATTTTGAAACACCGTCTCTACGGAAAGTAGCCGTTAGCACATACTTATTGTTTAGGCTATAGGTTACGCGACCCAAAATTGAGAACAAGGTTTGCTCTGTATCTAAATTAGAAAGTGGGGAAGAAATCAGCTGACCCAAAAATGGTTGTTCTGTTCTTTTTACTGCAGATACAAAGTCTTGAACAGCATACGTAGTGTTTTTATTTTCGCGTCTGTCATAAGTTACCCCAACCACAGCATTGATTCGTTGTTTTCTAAAAGACCTGTTGAATTGTAAAGTATTGTTAACTTGATACGATGCTGATTTAAGATTCATTATTTGAAGTAATCCGCCTGAGTTAAACCCATTGAATGTGGTCAAGCCGAAAAACCGCCGGCGTTCTTTTGAACGTACGTTTCCTCCTGCCCTTACTTGGTAGCTCAAGCCCTTAACACCCAAATCAAAGGTTAAAGCTAATGATCCAAAAAAGCGATTTTCATTTGAAAGGTCATCGTAATCATCAATCCAAGAAAATGGATTTGATATATCCAAGTCGTCAAACTGAATATTTGAGTCTTCTGAAGTTATAATGGGTCTAAAAGAAATGGCGTTCCGAATAAAACTCTGATTTGAACCGCCTACTAAGTCTCCACCCTCAGCAAAATTAGTTTTACTAAAAAACCCGCTTAACCTTGTTTGAAGTTTAATTTTTGAGCTGAGGTTCTGATTCAAATTAAGACGAATATCTCCACTGTTAAAGCTGGAGTTTTTAGCTAACCCCTCTTGATCGTTTAAACCAGCAGACAAGTAATAATTTCCATTGTCGCTTCCACCTGATACAGAACCGCCTACGCTCAAGCTTGTTGAGGTTCTGAACAACTCATCTTGCCAATTATATTGAAAGGCTGGAACGTTTGCAATAGTTGTCACGCCGTCTTCAGTTATAAAGGGATAAATATCATTGCCCTGAATATGAAATTGCGGCTGTTGATTTGTAGTGGTTCTTAGCAAAGTCTCATTTCTGTAACGCGCATATTCCAGACCGTCTAATACATCGTATTGTTTGGTAATGCTACGCATAGACGTATTTATGTAAATATTTGATTTTGTTTGATTGGGTATTCCTTTTTTTGTTGTGATAAGAATTACACCATTGGCACCACGCGACCCATATATTGCTGTTGCAGATGCATCTTTGAGGACTTGAATATCTTCAATATCTCTTGGGTTAATACCATTTAGTCCATTTTGTTGCTCTTGACCTGTATTACCTCCGCCGGTGGCAACAACATCTTCGCCTGCAGAAGAAATAATAATTCCATCAACAACATATAACGGCTCGTTATTTCCGCGCAAACTACTAGTACCGCGTACACGAACACTAATACCTGCCCCTGGGTTAGCTGCGTTTTGAGCAACTGTTACTCCAGCCGCTCGTCCTTGAAGTAATTGATCCACGGTCGTGGATTGGCGTGAAATTGTCTCACTAACTTTCACAGAGGATACTGAGCCTGTTAAATCCTTTTTAAGTACCGTACCGTATCCAATAACAACTACTTCATCTAATTCAGAAATGTCTTGAGAAAGTGAAACAGTTATATTGTTTTGGTCAGCAACATCAACTTCTTGATCTACAAAACCTACATAAGAAACAATGATTTTGGTAACGCCATCTTTAAGTGTAATTGTGAAATTACCATCAAAATCAGTTATGGAGCCTATGGATTCTGAACCCTTAACTTGGACCGTTGCGCCTGGAAGCGGGTTTCCTATGTCATCACTTACAGTTCCATATAGAATTTTTCCTTGAGAAAAAACAGCCAATGGCATAAATAATAGTATAATAAGGTAGTTTTTCATTGAATATGATTTTGTAATTATAAATTTATTAATTATGCACTTAAAATTTTTACAACTTTTGAATTATTCAGTATAACATTTGCTTCATTCGTATTGTTTAAACTGTTTTATTCCTAAAAACTACCCCACATTTTTAAAACTTCCTATTATTTATAGCATTTAACACAAATCTTTTATTCGGAAGTGTTTTCTTAAAATACTTTAGCAATGATGGGTACTATCATGTGGCCACGCTATAAAAAAACACGAGATGATAGAACAATCATATATTCAAAAAAGTTGTTTTCTTACTTACTTGCTCATGGTTTGTTTTACTACTCTAGGCCTATCAGCGCAAGATTATTATGTTTCTGCCTTATTGGGCAGCGACTCAAATGGCGGGACAGAAAATGCACCATTTGCAACCATCAATAAAGGTATAGCCCAGTTAAGCGCAGGTGGCACCGTATATGTTATGAATGGAACATACACCAACCAAAACTACGGTACTGCCTCTGCGCATTCTTCGGATGGTTCTTTAAGTTTGAATATGAATAACCCTCCAGCAGTAACCATCAATAAATCAGGAACGGAAGGAAATTACATCACGATTCGCAACTATCCGAACCACAATCCTAAAATTATGTTTGATGGAAAGGGTGGAATTCTGATATCCAATCCTCAAAGTTATATCATCATCGAGGGTTTTGAAGTAGAAGGCCCTGGAGCCGCTATAGATTATGATATGGCTATCGCTGATAGGAACTGGAAGGTTAAGTGTGACCAAGAAGGACTGAGTTATACGCACAATTATTTTTCAGGTTTTGGCATTTGGAGTGGTTTTAGCCAAGACTTTCTCCATCACCATATTATTATTCGAAACAATATTGTGCATCACACAACAGGTTCGGGTATTCGCTTTAACGACAGTGATCACATTACAATCGAAAATAATACAGTTTACAACACAACATGGTGGACTTCCAATGCCTCTAGCGCGATTGTTTT
>CATAMV010000106.1 GCA_949487855.1 Bacteroidota bacterium | reverse complement strand
TACCTGCTCAATGTATATGCACTAAAACAACTTAAAGCCAGTACCATAGGCGTGTTTACGTATTTGCAACCGCTTATTGGCATTGCGTATGCTATCGTTGTAGGAGCAGATGTTTTTACGCCTTCTAAATTGATTGCTGCTGTAGTGGTGTTTCTGGGCGTTTATTTGGTAACCAAGCGTTATGAAACAAGATTTTAATACGCCTTATCTTCTCCTCTAAAGATATTGAGGACCGTACGAATGATAATTTTAATATCAAGCGCAAAAGACCAATGCCGGATGTAGAAAATATCGTATTTGATGCGGTTAATAATATCTAGGTCTTCTCTAATCTCTCCTCTAAAACCTCTTGACTGCGCCATTCCGGTAATCCCAGGCTTTATAGTATGTCTAAGCTGAAAAGACTCCACGTGTTTTTCGTAATTCGCGTTGTGAATTTCCATATGAGGTCGTGGACCAACGACAGACATATCACCCTTTAACACATTAAAAAATTGTGGAAACTCGTCAATGCTGGTTTTTCGAATAATTTTCCCAATACGTGTAATGCGCATATCGTCTTTTATTACTTGCGCTACACTATTATTTGTAGTCATGGAGCGAAACTTATAACATCTAAATAATTCATTACCCAATCCGTTTCTGTTTTGTACGAAAAGAACTGGTCCTTTTGACTCGAGCTTAATCAGTAAAGCTACCAGTGGATACATCCAAGATAAAATAAAAATTATCACAAATAGAGAAAATACAATGTCAAAAATTCGTTTAATGTATCTGTTTGCTCCTTGTAATAAGGGTGAAAACTGTGTTTTGTAAATGGGAATAAACCCAAAATAATCTACTTGATTTGATCTAAAAACATTATCGTGAGAAGCGAAAATACGTATCGGGATTTGATGCAGCGCTAGCTTTTCCAGAACTGCTTTATATTTTTTTCGGTTCGCATTTTTTTGATGCATAAATACCGCTGATGGCCTTTGCCGCTTTAAAAAGTCCTTGGAAATAATAACATCCTCCTCTAAGTCAACAGCCAAAATATTATATCCAATTTGTGGGTTATTCTGAATGAAAGAAGCAATTCCTTGAGTGTTATCACCCAACAAAACAACCGTGTCTTTGAACAATTTGTTTTTAGTGCGTAAACTTCGAATTAAAGAAAAAAAGAAAAATCGATATGTTAGTTGAGTTATTAGTATCAAGCCTAATAAAAGAACATCTTCAATTTTAGGGATGCGAGAAAAAATGGAAGCCGAAAACAATTCTATGAAAACAAAAAATGTAATCAAATGACTTGACAAACGAAGGGTTAAACGAAGAAAACGGTCTGCTCGTTTATGGGTGTAAATAGAAAAATAAGTCCCTAATAACAACCAAATGAACACAAAAGCTAATAGACGTACTAAAGAGAAGTCTTCGTTAATGTGCAGCAACAAAGTCAAGTCGCTGTTTAGCTTGTTAGCCAAAAAAACAACACTTCCAATATCAAGAAAAACTGTAGAAAGTATAAAAAAGGTATAGGTAAAGCGTTTCATCATACATCAGTGGCTGGTAAAAATAAAACGCCTTTTAGCACTTCTTATTGTACATCATTACGTTTTAAAAGAAGTAAATTCACGGTGTTCTACCTTTTCAAGTTCTTCTTTTGTTAGCGATTTAAAATAGGCATAGGTGCGTTGCATCCCCTCCTTGCGACCAACCTGTGGCTCCCAACCCAGAATTTCTTTGGCTTTGGTAATGTCTGGCTTACGTTGGAGCGGATCGTTTTTTGGGAGCGGTTTAAACACAATTTTTTGATCGGTTCCAGTCAATTCAATAATCTCTTGGGCAAAATCTAAAATGGTAATTTCATCTGGATTTCCAATATTTACTGGTAAATGATAATCACTCATCAGTAAGCGGTAAATCCCCTCGACTTCATCTTCAACAAAACAAAACGAACGGGTTTGTAAGCCATCGCCAAAAACCGTCAAATCTTCACCTCTTAAGGCTTGCCCCATAAAGGCTGGAATAACACGGCCATCGTTTAGGCGCATTCTGGGGCCGTAAGTGTTGAAAATACGTATGATGCGGGTATCTACTCCATGATAACGGTGATAGGCCATGGTAATGGACTCTAAATACCTTTTAGCCTCATCATATACGCCTCGCGGACCAATGGTGTTTACATTGCCAAAATAGTCTTCGGTTTGTGGATGAACAAG
>CATAMV010000105.1 GCA_949487855.1 Bacteroidota bacterium | reverse complement strand
TACAAACTACGTGAGCTTAAACGCAGAGCAAAACGCGCTGGTGCACACAACATAGAAACACGCTTGATTGATTCTACCAAAGTGATAAAAAAACTGCATCAAACAGCAGATCGAGTTTTACTTGATGCGCCCTGTAGTGGCTTGGGGGGTTTACGTAGAAATCCAGATGCAAAATGGAAGCTTAATCCCGATTTTATTGATCGTGTTACAGCTGAACAACAAAAAATATTGACTCAATATGCCCACATGGTAAAACCTGACGGTAAGCTTATTTATGTGACTTGCTCAATCTTACCACAAGAAAACGAAACACAAATTTCTAACTTTTTAGCGACAGAAATTGGACAATCTTTTATACTTGAAAAAGAAAATCACTTTTGGCCATCGGTTCAAGGATTTGACGGCTTTTACATGGCACGCTTGAAGCGAAGGGTTAGTTTGTTGATAAATTAGTGTGTTTCGTTTATTTTTAACAGAAGTAATACAACAATTCCGAGCCAAAGTATCCTTATTTTTGTACTTTAATCATTGTGTATGATTTGTTTTTTTGGTGACCCAAAACAGCACCTTTACGTAGTTCAAAAAGAGCTTCCCATTTCGGAAGAAGATCAAAAAAAGCTAGAATGGCTTTTTAGCGGCTACCCACTACTTAGAAAATCGTTTATACAAGCAGCACTTGTTGGACCTCGCATTAATATGATTACCCCTTGGAGTACCAATGCGGTTGAAATTTGTCATAATATGGGAATTAATGATATTATTCGCATTGAACAGTTTTGGGGCAATGAGCAAATACATGCTTTTGATAGTATGGTGCATCAGCGATTTAAAGAATTAGATCAGCATATTTTTGATTCCAAGCGCACACCAGATCCTATCAATCATATTGATGATATTGCTACATACAACGCAAAAGAAGGCCTATCGCTTAGCGATGACGAAGTTTCGTATTTGGAAACATTGGCCAACCGTTTAGGACGTTCGCTTACAGACTCCGAGGTATTTGGTTTTTCTCAAGTAAACTCAGAACATTGTCGTCATAAAATCTTTAATGGTACTTTTATTATTGACGGTAAAACCAAAAAGAAATCGCTTTTTGAACTCATCAAAGAAACGTCTAAGAAAAACGGAGCGAATTTAGTATCGGCCTACAAAGACAATGTGGCTTTTATAAAAGGTCCAACCGCAGTCCAATTTGCACCTAAACGCCCAAACGCACCTGATTTTTACACCAAAAAACCATTCCTCTCTGTGCTATCGCTTAAGGCAGAAACGCATAATTTCCCCACAACTGTCGAGCCTTTTAACGGAGCTGCTACAGGTTCTGGGGGTGAAATAAGAGACCGATTAGCAGGTGGACAAGGATCAATTCCCATGGCGGGAACGGCTGTTTATATGACCGCATATCCGCGAACCGAACCCAATCGACCTTGGGAAAAAATCGCTCCACGTCCATGGCTGTATCAAAACCCTGAAGATATTTTGATAAAAGCATCTAACGGGGCATCTGACTTTGGGAACAAATTTGGGCAACCCCTGATCGCTGGATCACTTTTAACTTTTGAACATCACGAAAATGAACAAACCATTGGCTTTGACAAGGTAATTATGCTTGCGGGTGGTATTGGGTACGGAAAAATGCAACAAAGCATCAAAAAAACGCCAAAAAAAGGAGATAAAATCGTGGTTATGGGTGGTGATAATTATCGCATTGGAATGGGCGGTGCTGCGGTTTCTTCTGCAGATACAGGTGCTTTTGATTCGGGTATTGAATTAAATGCTGTTCAACGTTCTAACCCCGAAATGCAAAAACGTGTTGCAAATACCATTAGAGCTGCAGTGGAAGCTGATACCAATCCCATTGTTTCCATTCACGATCACGGCGCTGGAGGACACCTGAATTGTCTTTCAGAACTTATAGAAGAAGTAGGTGGAACTATTGACCTAGACAAACTTCCTGTGGGAGATCAAACCTTGTCCAACAAAGAAATTATTGGAAACGAGTCACAAGAACGTATGGGGCTTATCACGAATAACCGTGGACTGGAACAATTAAAAGAAATTGCTGCTCGAGAGCGTGCGCCCATATTTGAGGTTGGCGAAATTGAGGGGAATAATCACTTTGAAGTACGCTCAGAAAAAAGCGGTCAATCGCCCATTGACTTGGCGCTTTCTGACTTTTTTGGAAAAACCCCAAAAACAATCATGCAGGACAGCACCAGCGAAACGGCTTATGCTGCGATACCAGAACCAAAATCGTTTGAGGAAAGTGTAGCGTGGTTGCTTCAGCTTGAAGCCGTGGCGTGTAAAGATTGGCTCACGAACAAAGTAGATCGTTGTGTTACGGGGCGTGTGGCACAACAACAATGCATTGGACCTCATCAATTGCCGTTAGCAAATTGCGGCGTAATGGCGCTTGATTTTGAAGGAGTTCACGGTATGGCAACTTCTGTTGGACATGCACCGCTTGTTGGACTTATCGATGCTGGTTTGGGTAGTAAGAACGCTATCGCTAAGGCTTTGACCAACATTATTTGGGCACCTATTTCAGGAGGATTATCATCAGTGAGTTTGTCTGCAAATTGGATGTGGGCGTGCAATAATCCTGGAGAGGATGCACGATTGTATGAAGCAGTAAAGGCCTGCTCAGAATTCGCAATTAAATTGGGAATCAATATACCAACAGGAAAAGATTCGCTGTCTATGAAACAGAAATACAGCGACAAAGAAGTTATTGCACCTGGAACGGTTATCATTTCTGCAGGAGCACACTGTAGTGCTATAGACAAGGTCGTAACACCAGAACTTAAGCATGGCGGCGGTGATGTGTATCGAATAGATTTATCAGATTGCAAAGCTGCTTTGGGAGGCTCGGCTTATGGGCAACTTAATCAAGCTATTGGCACACAAGCACCCGATGTTGCCAAGGCCAAGTATTTTAAATCCGCTTTTAATGCCGTTCAAAAAGAGCTTTTAAAAGGTACTATTTCTGCAGGACACGATATAAGCTCGGGAGGTCTTATTACTTCATTGCTTGAAATGTGTTTTGCTGCTGATGGACTTGGTTTGGATATTAAATTTCCAAAATCAACATACAGCGTTGAGCAAACACTACTCTCAGAACAAGTAGGAATTCTAATCCAAATTGAAAGTGAAACTGCGTCAAGATTAAGGAAAAAGGGAATTGTTATTGAGCGAATTGCAAAACTGACAAAATCAAACACATTACATGTAAAGAGCAGCGAAAATGAGTACACTTTTGATATTCCCACCTACCGAAAACACTGGTTTAAGAGCTCGTATTTATTAGATCGCAAACAAAGTGGTGAGGAACAAGCTGCTGCACGTTTTAAGTCATTTGACACATCTCCCCTTCAATTTATATTTCCAAAGGATTTTGATGGTGCGTTAAAATTAACTCCAAAACGCAGACCAAAAGCAGCTGTATTACGTGAAAAAGGAAGTAATTCGGAACGTGAAATGGCCTATATGATGCATTTGGCGGGGTTTGATGTAAAAGACGTTCACATGACGGATTTAACATCTGGTAGAGAAGATTTGAGCGACATCCAGCTATTAGTTGCTGTGGGTGGATTTTCAAATTCTGATGTGCTGGGATCGGCAAAAGGCTGGGCAGGAACAATCAAGTACAACGAGAGTGCAAAGCAAGTAATTAAAACATTTTTTGAGCGTCCAGACACATTAAGCTTAGGCGTTTGCAATGGATGTCAACTGTTTATTGAGTTAGGACTTTTACATCCAAATCACGATGAAAAACCACGTATGGCACACAATGATTCGGGTAAGTTTGAATGTGTGTTTACAGATGTTGTAATTGAAGAATCACCTGCCATTATGTTGCAGCGATTACAAGGCAGTAGATTGGGAATTTGGGCCGCTCATGGTGAGGGTAAATTTGTATTCCCAAAAGATGAAAAAGCTTATGCTATATCTGGGAAATATGCATATGACTCCTATCCATCAAACCCGAATGGATCTGATTTTAACACCGCAATGGTAAGTAGCGACGACGGACGTCATTTGGTTATGATGCCGCACTTGGAACGTTCTATTTTTCCTTGGAACTGGGCACACTATCCGCAAGACCGAACAGATGCTGTAAGTCCATGGATTTTGGCATTTGAAGATGCCCTCAAATGGATTTTGAATAGGTAAAATCAAAAAAATATCGTTTTTTTGACTATTGGCTTTTAACCAACGTACGAATATAACACATATGAAAACACCTAAAAGACTTTTTGATTTCATTGATTTTATGGCTGAGCGTCGATCGCTAGACAATGCGGTTAACTCAAAAGTTAATGGAAAGTGGGTAGGACTTTCAACAAAAGAAACAAAGGAACAAGGCGATAGATGTAGTGCAGGTTTGCTAAACTTGGGAGTAACAGCTGGAGATAAAATTGCGATGATTTCTTCTACTAACCGCACCGAATGGGTTTTGGCTGATTTTGGTATGTCTCAAATTGGAGCCATCAATGTTCCAATATATCCTACCATTTCATCTGAAGATTATGCCTATATTTTAAATCATGCTGAAGTTACCTGCTGCTTTGTTTCCGACGAAGAAGTACTTGGCAAAGTTCGAGAGATTGAGTCAAAATGTCCTTCGCTAAAAAACATATTCAGCTTTGACGATATTAATGGTTGCGATAACTTTGAAGCTTTACTTGCCACAGAAGCCGATGAGGCTGCCCATGCCGAAATTGATAAAAGGAAAAAAGCTATAGATCCGCTTGATCTAGCTACAATCATTTACACCTCGGGTACTACGGGCAAACCTAAAGGAGTTATGTTGAATCACAACAATATTGTCTCTAATGTAATCGCTAGTAAAAAGCGACTACCCTTAGGATATTTTAAAGCAAAAGCGCTCAGCTTTTTGCCCCTGTGTCACATTTATGAGCGCATGTTACTGTACTTGTATTTTTATAGTGGGACTAAAATATATTTTGCTGAGTCATTGGAAACCATATCCGAAAATTTAAATGAGGTAAAGCCTGAGTTTATGACGGCTGTGCCACGACTGCTAGAAAAACTTTTTGATAAAATTATCGCCAAAGGAGAATTACTGAGTGGCGTTAAGAAAAAACTATTTGATTGGGCAGTTGATCTTGGACTGCGTTATGAGCCTTATGGACAAAATGGTTGGTGGTATGAGTTTCAACTTAAAGTTGCGCGAAAACTTATTTTCAAAAAATGGCAAGAGGCTTTAGGTGGTAATTTAACAACGATTGCATCAGGAAGCGCCGCACTTCAGCCTAGATTAGCACGTGTGTTTACCGCAGCTGGTATGACCGTTGCAGAGGGATACGGGCTTACAGAAACTTCGCCGGTAATCTCTGTTAATGATATGCGCAATTTTCAAATGAGAATTGGATCTGTTGGACCACTTTTAGATGGTGTGGAAGTTAAAATTGCCGAAGACGGCGAAATTTTATGCAAGGGTCCAAATGTCATGATGGGGTACTACAAAGACGAAGAAAAAACAAACGAAGTACTAAAAGAAGGCTATTTTCACACAGGCGACATAGGAGTTGTTGACGCTGATGGATTTCTAAAAATAACAGACCGAAAAAAGGAAATGTTTAAAACATCTGGTGGAAAATACATTGCACCACAAGTAATTGAAAATGCCATGAAACAATCTACATTTATAGAACAAATCATGGTTGTTGGAGAGGGGCAAAAATTCCCAGCAGCTATTATTCAGCCTAATTTCGATGTGGTTGAGGCATGGGCTGCAAAACAGGGTGTCTTTCTATCAAAAAATGAAGTTTGGAGCGAGAATAAAAAAGTGCAAGAGAAAATATTTGATGAAGTAAACCAAATCAACGAACGTTTTGGGCAATGGGAAAAAATCAAAGAAATTCGCATCACGGACAACGTGTGGTCTGTTGAAGATGGACACCTTACCCCAACAATGAAACTCAAACGCAAAAGTGTAAGAGAAAAATACCAAACACTTTTTAACTCAATTTACGATTTGTAAAAAATACTATGCGTGCATAGTATTTTTTTGTATGTTTGGGGTATGCTAGTAACAACTTCATACCCTACTATTGACGCGCTCTATCGAGCGACATGGCAAGCTATTGCCAAAATGTACAACGAACAGGCATCTAAATACGACACCACCATGGCAACGGGCTTTGCGCTGCTTTCCATTGACCCAGTTTATGGAACGCCATCAACAGCCATTGCACCAAAAATGGGAATGGAAGCTACAAGTCTATCACGGACACTGAAAACACTTGAAGAGAAAAAACTAATAGAGCGTGTACCAAATCCTGATGATGGACGCAGCGTATTACTCAAACTTACCAAGCTTGGATTAGAAAAAAGAGACTTGTCAAAATCGCTTGTGTTGCAATTTAATAAGGACATTGAAAACCGGTTAGGTAAACATAAATTAGAAGCTTTTAGAGAAGTTTCCGAAACCATCATTGAACTTATCCAATCGAAAAAAATCTAAGACTAATGAAAAGAAGAATTAATAAAGTTGCTGTTTTAGGTTCTGGTATCATGGGTGCCGGTATAGCATGTCATTTTGCCAATATAGGCGCTGAAGTATTGCTTTTAGACATTGTTCCCAAAGAACCCAATGATGCTGAAAAAGCTAAAGGGTTAGATACCTCACATGCCCAAGTACGCAATCGGATTGTTAACGAAAATCTGATAAAAGCCGTTAAAAGCAAGCCCGCCCCACTCTACAACACTGCATTTAAAGATCGTATCTCCACAGGAAATTTTGAAGATGATATGTCTAAAATTTCAGATGCGGATTGGATTATTGAAGTAGTCGTAGAACGTTTAGACATTAAAAAGATCGTGTTTGAACAGATCGAAAAATTTCGAACACCGGGAACTCTCGTTAGTTCTAATACTTCTGGAATTCCAATCAAGTTTATGAATGAAGGAAGGTCAAAAGATTTTCAGCAACACTTTACTGTAACGCACTTCTTCAATCCGCCACGTTACTTAAAACTGTTCGAAGTTGTCCCTGGGCCTAATTGCAAATCAGAAGTTGTGGATTTTCTACTGGATTATGGAAGTCGATTTTTAGGGAAAGTATCTGTTTTAGCAAAAGACACCCCTGCCTTTATTGGAAACAGGGTAGGAATTTTTTGTATCCAAAGTTTATTTCATCAAATGAAACCCATGGGACTTACAGTTGAAGAAGTAGATAAACTTACGGGGCCTGTAATGGGACGTCCTAAATCAGCTACGTTTAGAACGGTTGATGTGGTTGGTTTAGACACACTTGTTCACGTTGCCAACGGGCTTCATGAAAACTGCCCAGACGATGAGCGTCATGCTGTTTTTACATTACCCGATTTTATCCAAAAAATGATGGATGAAAAATGGTTAGGCAGTAAAACGGGGCAAGGATTCTATAAAAAAGTAAAAAATAAAGAGGGAAAATCTGAGATTCAAGTGTTGGACTTAGATAGCATGACATACAGAACTAAGAAGAAAACTTCTTTTAGTTCTCTTGAAAAAACAAAAACAATTGAGCGGGTTGCAGATCGTTTTCCCATATTAATTGGTGGCACTGACAAAGCCGCTGCTTTTTACAGAAAAGTTCTTGGCGAAACCTTTGCCTATGTGCAGTTTAGAATACCTGAAGTTGCGGATGAATTGTTTCATATTGATGAAGCCATGAAAGCTGGTTTTGGTTGGGAACACGGCCCGTTTGAACTTTGGGACGCTGTTGGATTGGCTACAGGAATTGAACTTATAAAAGAGGCTGGGCATACTGTCGCTCCTTGGATTGAAACTCTTGCTACAAAAGCAGATTGCTTCTATAAACTTGAGGAAAACAAAAAGCATTACTACAATATTGATAAAGCTGCATTTACTCCAATTCCTAGTCAGGATGCCTTTATTATTTTAGACAATGTCAGAGAAAATAAAACGATTTGGCAAAACAAAGAATGCTCGGTTATTGACATAGGCGATGGCATTCTAAACATCGAATTTCACTCCAAAATGAATACCATTGGTGCGGGTGTTTTACAAGGAATTAATAAGGGTATTGATTTGGCAGAGGCAGGCTATGAAGGGGTTGTTGTTGGAAACAATGGCGCCAACTTTTCGGCTGGAGCAAATTTGGGTATGATTTTTATGATGGCTGTGGAGCAAGAATACGATGAGCTTAATATGGCGATTAAGTATTTTCAAGACACCATGATGCGTATGCGTTACTCAAGTATTCCCACAGTGGCTGCGCCACACGGATTAGCACTTGGTGGTGGTTGTGAACTTTCTATGCATGCCGACAAAGTAGTTGCTGCTGCAGAAACCTATATTGGACTTGTAGAGTTTGGCGTGGGTGTCATTCCAGGAGGTGGTGGCTCAAAAGAAATGACACTTCGTGCTTCGGATATCTTCCGCAAAAACGATGTTGAGCTTAATGTGTTACAAGAGTATTTCCTCACCATTGGTATGGCAAAAGTGGCTACTTCAGCTTATGAAGCATTTGATATTGGTGTCCTTCAAAAAGGAAAAGATACAGTTGTTGTAGACAGCAAACGTCAATTGAG
>CATAMV010000104.1 GCA_949487855.1 Bacteroidota bacterium | reverse complement strand
CTAAATCCTGAAAGGTGTGTACCGCCTTCGTGTGTATTGATATTATTGACGTAGGAGTGTAAATTCTCTGTAAATGAGGTGTTATACACCATGGCAACCTCAACAGGAATCTCATTTTTTTCCCCTTCCATTGAAATGACATCGGATGTAATAGGCTCACGATTGGCATCCAAAAAGCGAATAAATTCTTTTAATCCTTCTTCAGAATGAAAAAGCTCACTAACAGACTCACCTTTTTCATCTTTTTCTCTGTGATCAACGAGTTTGATTTTGATTCCTTTATTAAGAAACGCCAGTTCTCGCATCCGATTAGCAAGTGTTTCATAGTTGTATTCAATGGTTTGTTTGAATATAGAATTATCGGGTAAGAAAGTTACCTCTGTACCTGTTTTGGAGGTTTCTCCAACAGTTTTAACAGGATATTGTGCTTTACCTCGGGCATATTCTTGTTCCCAAATTTTACCGTCACGAAAAACGGTTGCTTTAAGCGAATCTGAAAGTGCATTCACACAAGAAACACCTACGCCGTGCAGTCCGCCCGAAACTTTATAGGAGTCCTTATCAAACTTACCACCCGCACCAATTTTAGTCATTACCACTTCAAGAGCAGAAACGCCTTCTTTTTTGTGCATACCAACGGGAATCCCACGGCCGTTGTCTTCTACTGTTACGGAATTGTCTTCGTTGATTTGGACCGTAATAAGATCGCAATGTCCTGCAAGGGCCTCATCAATGGAGTTATCTACAACTTCATAAACAAGATGGTGCAATCCGCGCACACCTACATCACCAATATACATGGATGGGCGCATGCGTACGTGCTCCATTCCTTCTAATGCCTGTATGCTATCTGCGGAATAATTTTGATTGGGTTGATCACTCATATAATCTGATTAAGAAAAAAGCTATTCTTACAAATTTAAAGCAAAAGCCTCACTTTTTTGATAAAAGTAAGGCTAGTTTTCTGTCAAGTTATCAACATTATATGTGCAAAAAACGGCTATTCATAGGCGTCTACGTGTACCGCTCCAATGGCTCTTCCTGAAGGTTCGTTCATGTTTTGAAATGATGCGTCCCAAGCCAATGCCGTTGGTGTACTACAAGCTATAGACGGAACAGAAGGGACCGTCAAAGCAGCAGCCTGTGAAGGGAAGTGCTCCTCAAAAATACTTCGGTAATAATATTCTTCTTTAGTACGTGGTGGCTGTACTGGAAAACGGTGGCTTACTTGTGCCATTTGAGCATCGCTTACAGCTTCTTCTACAACTACTTTTAGCGAATCAATCCAGCTGTAACCCACACCATCACTAAACTGCTCTTTTTGACGCCAAGCTACAGATGCAGGTAATTCGTCTTCAAAGGCCTTGCGCAACACCCATTTTTCCATGCGCTCTGGCGTGATCATTTTATTTTTTGGATTGATACGCATTGCAACATCCATAAACTCCTTGTCTAAAAAAGGTACACGTCCCTCGATACCCCAAGCGGCAAGCGACTTGTTTGCACGTAAACAATCGTATTGATACAACTTCTCAAGTTTTCGAACGGTTTCCTTGTGAAACTCTTCTGCACTTGGTGCTTTGTGAAAATATAAATACCCTCCAAAAACTTCATCGGCGCCTTCTCCAGAAAGCACCATTTTAATACCCATAGATTTGATAACGCGCGCAAGCAAATACATAGGTGTAGATGCACGAACCGTAGTAATATCATAGGTTTCCAAGTGATAGATAACGTCTTTAATCGCATCAAGTCCTTCTTGAACAGTAAAGGTAACTTCGTGATGTACTGTTCCAATTTTATCAGCTACTACTTGTGCGGCAGCTAAATCTGGAGAACCTTCTAAACCAATAGAAAACGAGTGTAATTGTGGCCACCACGCTTCTTTTGTATCATCAGCTTCAATGCGGTTTTTGGCAAACTTTTTTGCCAACGCTGATGTAATGGACGAATCCAAACCTCCGGAGAGCAATACGCCGTAAGGCACATCACTCATCAATTGACGGTGGACAGCATCTTCTAAAGCTTTCCCTAAATCTTCAATGCTTGTTTCGTTGTTTTTAACATTTTCAAAATCTTCCCAGTCACGTGAATACCAACGCTGTGGTGCATCGTCTTTTTCTGTCATATAATGTCCTGGAGGAAAAACTTCAATGGTATGACAAACACCTTCTAATGCTTTTAGCTCAGAAGCAACATAACGTGTTCCGTTTTGATCAAAACCGTAATACAATGGAATAATACCCATGTGATCACGAGCAATAAGAAACGCTTTTGTGGAAGCATCGTAAACTACAAAGCCAAAAATGCCATTTAACTCATCGATAAAATCAGCTCCTTTTTCTTGATACAGTGCCAAAATAACTTCACAGTCAGAACCTGTTTGGAATTCGTAATCTGGCTTGGTAGCGCGTAGTTCGCGATGATTGTAAATTTCGCCATTGGCAGCCAATACTAAGTTTTTATCTGCACTATATAATGGCTGACGGCCTGAAGTTGGATCAACGATTGCAAGACGCTCATGCGCAAATACAGCAAAATCATCAGCATGGATACCACTCCAATCTGGACCGCGGTGACGGATTTTTTTTGACATTTCAAGAAGCTGCGGGCGAAGTTCCTCAACTGGTTGCTTTATATCCAAAGCACAAACAATTCCACACATAGTTTATATTTTGATGCAAATTTGTACTTTTTATTTTTAATTTAAACTATAATTCACTTATTTAATTTGATGTTTAAACTTAATTTGATTATTTGAGTTAATATTATAATTAATAATGCAATTTAAATCCACAATTGGTTTAACTCCTTTTAAAAACATGCTTACTTTTATGGCAGTTATGAGTTCATCTATAATCAAAATTGATAATGCCACGATAAGTCAGCACAAAAAGGTGGTGTTAAAAGAAGTATCACTAGAAGTCTCTGAAGGGGCATTCGTTTATTTTATTGGCAGAACAGGAAGCGGAAAGAGTAGTTTGATTAGAACACTATACGCTGCAATGCCACTTACAGCGGGAGAAATTCACATTTGCGATACCGCGCTTTCAAAACTCAAAAAACGACACATTCATAAACTGAGAAGGAAACTGGGTGTTGTTTTTCAAGATTTTAAGCTACTACCCGACCGAAGTGTACATCAAAATTTGGCTTTTGTACTTCGTGCCACAGGCTGGAAAAATAAAACCGAACGCAATGCAAGGATTGGTGAGGTATTAACATTGGTAGGCTTGGAAGGTAAAGAGAAACGTTTCCCACAGACCTTATCCGGTGGAGAACAACAACGGCTCTCAATAGCACGGGCACTTCTAAACAGTCCAAAAGTACTTTTGGCCGATGAACCCACAGGAAACTTAGATCCCATCACGCGTTGGGAAATCATGGAAGTGTTACGAAACGTAAACAAACAAGAAACCACGGTACTTATGGCAACACACGATTTTAGTATTATTCAAAAATATCCTGGGAAGACGTTTAAGTGTGAGGACGGTAAGGTGTCTGAAGTAATGGTTAAGCAGTAAAGATTTCATCAATTATTTTTTTAGCCTCGTTCAAGTTATTAAAAAGAGACATTATCGATTTTCTTCTTTCAATATCCTCAGATGAAAAATGGAAATCTTTATACTTCTGAATCATTTCAATCCATTCATTTGGAGCATTGGCTTTGATACAATACGACTCAAGCTCGGTATTATTAATCATTGCGTTATTTGCAATGCAATAGCGCCCTTTAAAAAGGGATTCCAATAGCTTCAACTTTATGCCCGTATCTTGAAATGTAGGTAGAAGGACCAACTGCGCATTTTGTATTAAATCGTTCATTATTCTTTGGTTTGGGTTTTCCACAAGCGTAATGTTCGAATGATTTTTAATTTTTCTACGAAGCTTTTTATTTATGATCTTCCCTGCAACTATTAAAGGCAAATCGATTTTTGAAAAGACTTCATCCAACAAAAACCGCAAAGCTTTTACGTTTTCTGGTATGGTCAAATTTCCATGATAGAGCGCATATTTCCCTTTTCCTTTTTTGGATTGAATGGTAGTATTTGAATGAAAAGCTCTGACTAAATATGTTTTAGAAAAGCTTGAAAAGTATTTTTGATCGTTTAGAGTTATTGCGAAAATTGCTTCAGCACTTGAAACATGTTTTTCATGAGCTAAGATTTTTAAATACTCAACATATAATAGGGCTCTACGAAAGACATTAGTATCGGTTTTTGTCAAATACAAAAAATAATCTGCTTCTACATTGTGTGGTCTAAAGTACTTTTTTTGGCTTGTTGCAGTAGTATTTAATGTGAAGGAGCTGTGTAAACCGTCGTAAAGAATAGGAAAAGGATTTTCATTTAACCGCTTAGTAAGCGCATCGGCATTCCTACTATTTACTATGTAAGGTACTTTTGAAAAAAACTTTTTCCATAGCACGCCCCTTTTGTAGTAATAAACTTTTTCGCAATAGTCTTCAAGTTCTTTTGATTGCCCCCTATTATATTCAAAACAGTGCAAGTGGATACGAACTCCAAGTTCTTTTAAAGCAACAATTCTATAAAACACATCAATAGCGCCGCCAAAGTCTGTAGGAAAAGGTATATATGGTGCAATTAAATGAAGGTGCTTTTGAATTAACATATGTATTAAAAATAATGAAATGCTTATTTAGTGCTTCAAAAATATGGTAAACTAATTTATACAACTAGGTATCAGTTAAGTTAAGTAAGATATTAAATCACATTGCTTATTTTTGAAATAAATAAAAACATCATTAAAGATACGACCATTAAATTCTCAATTGTTATACCACTTTACAATAAAGCGGGTTATGTTGTTAGCACGCTTAAAAGTGTTTTAAAGCAAACATATACAGACTTTGAAATTATTATTATTGATGATGCTTCTGCCGACAACAGTCTTAAAGAGGTTAGAAAATTAGAGGATACACGAATCAGAATAATAGAACACGAAAAAAATTTAGGGCTTTCAGCAACACGAAACACGGGTATTTTAAATGCCAAAAACGATTATATTGCTTTTTTGGATGCTGACGATTGTTGGTACGCATCCTTTTTAGAAAGCATTGCATTGTTAATAGAAAAATTTCCTGATGAAGGGGTGTTTGCCACATTTTATGAAGAAAATTTTAAAGGAAAAATAATCTCTCCAAAAATCAAAATTCCTGATCACAAAAAAGGAACCTCTTTTTTGATTAAAAATTTTTTTGAACTAAACATGGGTAAGTTAATTTTAACCCAAAGCTGCTTAGTTGCAAAAAAAGAAGTGCTCAAAAGTATTAACGGCTATGATATAGCGGTAACTTTTGCTGAGGATATTGATTTTTACATCAGATGCTTTTCAAAACACAAACTCGCTTATCACTACGAATCAAAGTGTTTAATAAACACCACTGTTTTTGGAAGTATAACGCAAAGCAGCACATTTAATAAAACATACCCAGACTTGACAAAAAAAATCGGGCTTTCTATAGAAATTGATAAATTTATATATTTTTATATGTATTGTTTTTGTCAGCGTTTAAAGCTGGGAAGAAGATTTGATGAAGTAAAGAGATTACGTGATGAAATAGATTTAAATTATCTAAACATGCTTCAAGTTATACTATTATATCTCCCGCAACTTCCTTATAAACTTCTAATCAAATTCAAAAAGCTTTTGATGCGTAAAGGCATTCAACCCACTACATACTCTTGAAACATTCAGCAACTTTGATAATACATATCACTTAACAAACTTCAAGTCATAGTTAAGTGAGTCAAAGAACATTTATGATTATTCTACAATAATTGTATCCCTTACAATCCGCTGGCGAATTTTAAAGGCTTTACTAAAAACACTTCTAGTAGTATCGGTTTGCTTAGATTTAATCTCATACAAATCAGCCAATGAGTGCGATAAGTCGTTCAATATAAAAGGTCGGTTAAAAAACTGTTTTGGTATTTCTTTATTTGAACTATTCCAATGCAAAAAAGGGATCTCAATTAAGTTATAGGTAAATTGTCCATTTACTGGATGTCCTGCAAAATCTATTGAATCATAGACCTCCTCTCCGTGGTCGGAAAAATAAATCACCGAACTTGGAATATCGGTTCTCCTGGTTTTTTCTATGATTTCACGTAAAATGTAATCATTGTACAAAACAGCATTATCGTATTGATCTCTAATTTGTTGCTTTTCACTTGCATCATTTGTGCTAAAAATATCAAATGATTTTGGATAGCGGTACTTATAATTAGCGTGTGTACCCATCAAGTGTAGAAAAATTATTTTTTTAGATGCAGGTTCTTTTAGCACGGCATCTAGTTTTGCCAACAAGACTTCATCATAATTCATTCGTTTATTAGGAGACTCCGTTGTCATAAATTGTGAATAGTTTGCAGATAATGCAATTTTTGTTACAAGTGTCTCATAGATACCTATTGGTGGCTGATTTGAAAGCCAATAAGTTTGATAACCAGCTTGATTGAAAAGCTGAAGAACATTGCCAACATAGGTGTTTTTGTCTTCAATCATAAGTGCTTTAACAAGTGAGCCAACTGTATATGTTTCGCCACTTACAACATTATCAAAGACATCTAATTCATCAACTATTTCTTGTAGTTGTGGAGTGGTTTGACGACCATATCCATACAATCCAAAATGAAGTCTACTTGTAGATTCACCAATTACAACAATGTGAGTCTCGGCAGTTAACTTAGATTGTGCTTGAACTTCTTCAAACGGGGAACGGTTAGCATTTAACTGATTAATTAAAATACGTTCTTTGTTGTACTCATTTACACTTCTATAAAGAACATTGGGAAAATTATATTGATTAATCCTTTCTTTGGTTAATAGCGATATGCCTAATGTAATTACAACTAACTGGAAAAAATACCATTGTTTGGTTTTAATATAGTCATCATTTGGGGGAAAAAAGATCCATGAAAAAACAAAATTAGCAACTAAAGAAATTACAAAAACAGCATGTTGCCATTTAAAATTGAATTTGAAAAACTCCCCAACCTCATTGCTGTTCGAGTCTAAACCAATAAAAATTGCAGAAGAACTTACCTCAGCCTTAAATGAAATAAAATACAAGCCCTCTATTAAAACAATTAGAAAAATAAAAACGTATATCATTTTTAGGACGACAATTTTTCTTGAACTAATCAAAAGATTGGTAATTGCAAACAAGGTGCTAGTGAAGGCTATATTTTCGATTAGGTTAAAAAAACGGCTTAGTTCGTACCCGTTTAAAAAAATTTCAACAAGAAATAACGTAATAAAAGCAACGAAAATAAAAATATATGCTTTTGAGAAAGTTAGAAGAGATTTAAAGAGTATTCTCATTTATTTATCGATTTAAAAAGTATTTTTCTAAGCCAGAAAAAAGTGACAACAAAATAAATAAAATAAGATAAGAAATGTGCTTTTACAGCTCCAACTAATCCGTAAACATCAACGAATAAAAGTGTAAAAAAGTATAAAGACAAAAACAATAAGAGGTCAATTAAAACGTAGGGAATTGTCATACGTCTAGCATGAAAATAGAGCGATAAAATTAGTGTAAGTGCACGAAAAAAATCACCTAATAATTGCCAACCAAAAAGAGATTCCACACTACTAAATTCTGGAGAGAATAACACTAAAATGGCGTATTTACGTAAAAAAAATAAAGCGAATAAAAAGAAGGCGAATAACGGCATCAATTTCTTAAAATATTCTGCAACCTGAGATCTATAAAAACTATTGCTAGTATGCGCCGTTATTTTTGGAAGTACATACATCAGCATTATAGAATTTAACAAAATAAAATAAAAATAAGAAAATTGATTCATCGCTTCCCAATACCCGACTGCATCCTTACCTAGATTGTTAGATAAGTGATTTCTAATAAGTATAAATAGCAGCGGAAATGCAACTCCCGAAAACAACGTCATCAAACTATATAATAAAAGATTTTTTGCGATCCATTTTGACCACATCATTTTAAATGAAAGCACATTTACTTTTAAAAAAGAAGCACTACTGAAAAAATAAAATACTGGAACGCAAACAGTAGCAAGTAAAGCACCAGAGAGCCCAAATCTAAATGTAAGAAATCCTACAATAGTTAAGTTGCAGACATTCATGATCAATTCTACCCATGTAACTCTTCTATAATTCCCCAAACCTTGTAATACTGAAAAATATAGCGTGTGGAATCCTTGCAAAGGCACTACAAAAGCTAACGCTTTAAAAAGCCAAGCATATGTTTCGTTTTGTAATATGATAGTAGCAAAATGACTTGAGAAAAAGAATAATACGACACCTATCAGTATTGAGGTTAGAACATAGATAATATGCGATGTCCCTAAAAGTTTATGGAATGCTTCCTGCTGCTCCTTAAATTCTGATGTAAACCTTATAATCCCCCGCTGCATTCCCAATGTACTAGACGAGACAATAATTTGCATAGCACTTCTCAGGTTACCAAGAATTGCAATACCTGAGGGGCCAAGAAATATCGCAAAAAGCTTCGTGAGTAAAAAGCTTACAATAAACTTAACAGCGATGGAAAGCAACGAAAAAGAAAAAACTTTGTACAAAGTATCAAGTATTTGCACAAACCACTGCCAAAGTGGTATTGCGATTTAATTATGATTCCATACTAAAACGCAAACTTAGCAAATAAATTACCCTATTTGCTTACCACGACGCTTCCGCTCGTTTTCGTCTAGGTATATTTTGCGCAAACGCAAAGAGTTTGGAGTGACTTCAACGTACTCATCTTTTTGAATATATTCTAATGCTTCTTCTAAACTAAAGGTAATTGGCGGAGCCAATTTGACCTTGTCATCAGAACCAGATGCACGAACATTTGATAGTTTTTTGGTTTTTGTCACGTTGACTACCAAATCGTCTGCGCGAGAATTTTCTCCTATTACTTGTCCGGTATAAATTTCATCCCCAGGTGGAATAAAGAATTTTCCTCTGTCTTGAAGTTTATCTAACGAATACGGAATTGCCGTTCCTTTTTCCATTGAAATCAAAGACCCATTTATACGACCTGGAATTTCCCCTTTATAAGTTGCAAATTCAATAAATCGATGATTCATAATGGCCTCACCAGCTGTTGCAGTGAGTAGCTGATTCCGCAAACCAATAATACCACGTGATGGAATTTTAAACGAGCACATCATGCGTCCGCCTTTAGGTTCCATAGCGGTCATCTCGCCTTTTCGCATGGTAACCATTTCAACTGCTTTCCCTGAAACTTCTTCAGGCAAGTCAATTGTTAATTCTTCGATAGGTTCGCATTTTTTCCCATCAATTTCTTTAATGAT